>JAIRUO010000019.1 GCA_031254385.1 Treponema sp.
CGCCTTGAAAAATACTTTAGCCCTGATACAGCCGCGATTCTTGCTGCCGGGGGGCTTGTGGGTGTTTCCACCGGAATCGAAGTACCAACTGCCAGCGGCCTTGAGCGTATGCACAAAGGTGTTACGCTTAATGAAATGGTCAGAGCCTGCGCCGCCTTTAAGGAGGCCGGCATCCTTGTTCACGGTTATTTGATTTACGGCTATTGGGATCAGGGTGAAGAAGAAATCATTGACGCAGCAGAAATTGTCAGGCAGTTCTTTGAACAAGGTCTGCTGGATTCTGCCTTCTGGCACAAGTTTACCCTTGGCTGCCATTCGAGGCTTTGCGTTGAAAAGGCGCAGGGTCTTCATCCGGGACTGCAAATCCTTTATCCCGAAAATGAACCGTTTGCCTTAAATAATCTTTTCTTTAAGGGCGAAGATAAATATGACAAATACGCAGAACCCTTGGAAACCCTTTTATCCTCATGGATGAAAAATAAGGTGACTGTCACCTTTTTAACGCCCACGGTTGCACCTGATTTGATTCAGATGATTCTTGATGAATACGCCAAAGATAGAAATAAAAGACAAAAACTGCCCCCAGAAAAAATCCGGTATAACGCGGAAATGGAAATAAACGGAAAACTTATTTTTCTGAGTTCTATGCCTATATTACAATCCGATCAAAAGACCCTTATGTGGCGCTGGCGTTTATCTGATCACAGGCTTAAGACCAAAGGTCTTGAGGTCGGCGGTCAAAAGACCAAAGGTCTTAAGGAAGCCGACAAACTGATAAACCTTCTAAATAGTGCCTCTGATAAAGGCATGGATATTATGCACTTTTATGATGAGCTTGTAGCAATCCTTGGGAAAGAAGCTGCGGTCAAGGCCTGGAAAACCTTGAGATCTGGGGGATTGGTTTTAAGCAATGTTAAATGAAGAGTGGACAATATTGTTAATTGTTCCCTGCTCATTGTACATTGCCATTCACCACCCTTATCGTGTTATTGGTTGTACTCAGATCGCCCGACCTATTCCATGTACTGCCGCTAAAGGTTCCTCGCTGGGCTGTCGCATCAGAAAGCACATACAATGCCGCCCCTGAATTAGTGGCGGTATTTCTAAGGCTCGTGTTAGGCTCATTCGAGCCGTAGATTGTCCCGTTGACTATGCGGAAGGTTCCTATGACACCCACCCCACCGCCACCGCCATCGGTTGAATTTTCGGAGATTTCACCGCCATTCATGGTAAAGGTTCCTAAAACACCTACCCCACCGCCACCGTAAACTGCTGTATTGCTAAATATTTTACCGTCATTCATGGTAAAAACTCCTGACACATATACCCCACCGCCACCGCTGCCGTAAGCTATATTGCCGGAGATATCACCACCATTCATGACAAAAGTTCCAGACACAAGCGCTCCGCCGCCAGCATAAGCTGTATTGCTGAATATTCTACCGCCGTTCATGGTAAAGGTTCCGTACACTTCCACCCCACCGCCACCATAAGCTGTATTGCCGAAAATTTCACCGCCGTTCATGGTAAAGGTTGCGTTATTAACAAGCACCGCGCCGCCACTGCCGGTTGTTGTATTGGAGATAATCTTGGACCCATCATCCATTACCAGGGTTCCGCCTGAGTTTACCTGGACTAAACTAGCGTTATTGTCGCTCCGACCCTGTAAAGTGATGTTATTACCAAGGGTCAGGGTAACCTCGCTTACTATCGTAAATAACGAGCCGTTAGACGAAAGACTGATGGTTCGTACCTCGCCTATACCAATTAGGGTTATATTTATATTAGTTAAACCGCTAAAGGAAAAGGTTGTGGGGTTGATGCTTTCATCGGCATTTATCTCAATGGTATAGTCGGTGTTGGTTTGGGCGTAGGTCTGGAGCCATGATAATTTTTCCGTAAGGCTTGAGCCTGGGCCTGGATAAACCGGTGGTGGTACTGGTACTGGCTGTGGTGGTTGTAGTGGTGCTGGCGCTTGTACATGTGATTCATCTAGTTGTACTGAAGATGTTGGTGTTGGTGTTGGTGTTACCGAACAAGTAACGAAGCTAAACGCCATGATTATTGCCGTAATGATGACCGCAGTTTTTGCGAGAAGGCCGTTTCTTTTCATCTTTCTTTCCTTGGTTTTTTGGGTGATGAGAAATGAATAGAGAAATAATGTGCTTTTTTATATAAACCTATACTGCGGGGGGGGGGGGGGGGGAGATTACATATTGTTTAACGCAGCTTGCCGCCATATCAGACATGATAAAATTATACAGGAATTCGGAAGATTATTCAAGTCAAGGTAGGAGCGTTTGGTTTGCTTATGGGCAACAAGGGGAAAAAACCGTCTGAGGGCAGACGGCTTGATCCCAAACGGTAGAGAACTCGCCGGGAAGGTCAATTCAAAAACAAATCTGGCTTAGTTGCCGCCAATGCCCTTTCCTTGAGTACCATAGTTTCCATTTTGCCAGGTTCTCCATGGTTTTTGAAACACCATTCATTGCTTGCCTTAATTTCTTCCGGTGTAAATTTTAGCGGTTCGCCTTCTCTTTTTACAGCAACGGCTTTAAAAAACTCTTTTTCCAGCCGCGCATTTAATTTAGCGTCCATTTGCTCCATTCTCCTTTTAGGTTATTTCTGTAAGTTTGCATTTTAAACGGAATTATTTCAATAGGGTCTTCTTTCCATATTAAATCATCATGCTCAAATAAGTATTTATCAAGTGTGTAAAAAATCAAAGAACTAAACGATTTTCCGTCTCCGGTTGCGTCAATTATTAATAAGCCAGAACAATAACTGTCCTTTACAAATTTTTCCCTTTCATATATTTCACATACCCAGACGAACCTTGGCATAGCAATAGTTAAAAAATTCTTCTTAAAATCAGCATCCATTTTTTCATCGCGTTCAGAAATAAACTTTTTAAACGAATGGCTACTTGTCAGCATCAGTCTGGTAATCCAATTCCTTCCTATCTTTTTAAAACCGACTGTGGGATTATCAAAAACTTTCTTTAACCAGTCATAAGCTATTTCGGCAGAAAGATATGTATGCGTCGGCAAGGGAACAATAAAAGAATGGATAATTAAACCACGGTATTTTAAACAAGGTTTACTATCTTTTTCACCAGGTTCTAGTTTTTCGCTATAATAGGGCGGTAGGTTATCATCTATAAAAATAAGTTTTTTATGTATCAGCAAAGATACATCCACCCATGGCTCTGAATTATACTTTGCCCATGGATCATCCTGTCTATAATATATTAAATCATTTTCTTCATGCCCAATTACTAATACCGCATGGCCTACAGTTTCACCTTCCAAAAATAGCAGTAAAGGAATTCCTGATTCTATATATATATTTATTAGCTGATAAAAAGGTTTATCTTCTGAATACTCAGAAACTGTATAAACTAAAGATTGAAACCCGTTTGAATTTAAGCATTTTGCCAGTTCTTTATCAGTTAGTCCCCTAGAGGGTAATATCCGCTGCTCTGCATTATTTTGAAGCGGTTTAATAATTTGTGAAGGTAATAATGGTTTATACTGTGAATATTTTGAACCGTAATACTCATATAAACACCATAATGCGCTTTCGGCACACGAGTGGGTTTCTACATCCTGGGCAGTGTGCGGAAATCCGCAAACTTCTAATTCGATTCCTAATAATGAAACCCGATCTTTTATAAGGCAGCATACAAATTCTTTATCCTTGAACGCTTTCGGAGAGATTAATGATCTGCCTAACATATGCCATATCAATGGGCGGATAATGAAAAAACCATAGTATTTACTGCTAAGTTTCGATACTTTCTTACCGTTTTTAGGAGCGTTTTCATCACTTGAATTAACAGGGGCTTCTATTTTAAAAATATCATCCTTATTTACCTTTCCTTCAAATAAATGAATTCGAAGACAATCTCTGTCAATCTGTACAAATTTTGAAGAATAAAGGGAATAATAAGTATCCCGATAATGGCGATCCACATACGGATATTCAATTACAAATGATAGCTCATCCATAAGTTTGGCGGTCAATGTTTCTATACGTTTAAACAAAGAGGGTTCTTCTTCTTTTATTTTAGGTATTTTTAGAAGCGAAAATATTTTCTTTTTCAAGGTCTGCCTTGAAGCAGTCCTTATGTATAAAATTTGCACTTATAGCCCTAAATTCTTTATAGACCAATGAATTTATCGGTCTAATTATGATATTAAATGATAGCCAGAATTCAGGAGATCTGTCAATATTGCGAATTGAGTAAATGCTTTTTTTATCGATATCAATATTAGAACGTAGTAACCAATACGTTATTGCCCAGTTTTTTCTACCCTCTTTATTCATTCATAAAAATCATATATCATTCTATGTAACCACAGGAGGCATTTATGAACAGAGAAGAACGCATAAAAGACCTTATTTCCAAAATGACTTTGGAAGAAAAGGTATCCCAGTTATTGTATACCAGTCCGGCGATTCCTCGTTTGAATATCCCTGAATACAACTGGTGGAATGAATGTCTCCATGGGGTTGCACGGGCAGGGCTGGCAACGGTTTTTCCCCAGGCCATTGCGCTGGCAGCCACGTTTGATGAGGCCTTTGCCCGCCAGGTGGCAGAAGCCATTTCTGATGAAGGCAGGGCCAAGTATAACGAGGCGGTCAAAAAAGGCAACCGGGGCCAGTACCACGGGCTTACCTTCTGGACGCCGAACATCAATATTTTCCGCGATCCGCGTTGGGGCCGGGGCCAGGAAACTTATGGGGAAGACCCCTATCTTACAGGCCGCATCGGCCTTGCCTTTATGAAGGGGCTTCAGGGCGATGACCCAGAAAACCTTAAATCTGCGGCCTGCGCCAAACATTACGCGGTTCATTCTGGCCCGGAAAAATTGCGCCATACCTTTGACGCGGTCGTGTCCAAAAAAGACCTTTACGAAACCTACCTTCCGGCTTTCAAGCTGTTAGTTGAAAACGACGTTGAGGCGGTCATGGGCGCATATAACCGCACCCTGGGAGAAGTATGCTGCGGCAGCAATCTTTTGCTAAAAGAGATTTTACGGGACGCATGGAGCTTTAAGGGCCATGTGGTTTCCGACTGTTGGGCCATCAGGGACTTCCACGAGAACCATAAGATATGCAAAACGCCGGAAGAAGCTGCGGCCCTAGCCCTTAACGCGGGCTGCGACCTTAACTGCGGTTGCACCTACCCTTATCTTAATGCGGCCTTTAAACAGGGCCTTGTTACAGAAGAGGCCATTAACACAGCCCTGACCCGCCTGCTCCGCACCCGCTTTAAGCTCGGGATGTTTGACCCTCCGGAACAGAGCCCTTGGGCTTCCCTTGGCCGTGAAGTCATCAACTGCGAAAAACATCAGAAGCTTGCGCTGGAAGCGGCGCAGAAATCCATCGTGCTTCTTAAGAATGAAGGGAACCTTCTGCCCCTGGACGACTCCGCTAAAAGGATAGCCGTAATCGGCCCAGGCGCGGCGAATATCAATACCCTTCTGGCAAATTATTATGGGGTTTCTTGCCAGCTAATTACTCCGCTGGAAGGGTTAGGTGAAAAGATCCGCGACAAGCACGCGATCAATCTTGAGTATCGCCAGGCCTGCCTCCAGTATCAAAGAAATCATCCTTCTAATGTAGGCTTTGGATCGGCTAATCCGCCCGACCTTATTATAGCGGTGTTCGGTCTGGACAATGCAATGGAAGGCGAGGAAGGGGATGCCATAGCGTCAGACTCCAACGGCGACAGGGATTATATTGAGCTTCCACCCTGGCAGCTTGAGTATCTCCGCTCAGTAAAGAAGAGCGGAAAGCCCGTTGTCCTTGTCCTTACCGGCGGCAGCGCCATCGCCGTTCCCGAAGACATTGCGGACGCGATTCTCTTTGCCTGGTATCCCGGCGAACAGGGTGGCCGTGCGTTAGCGGACATCATCTTTGGCGATGTGAACCCTTCGGGCAAACTGCCCATCACCTTCCCTGTTTCCACGGCCCAGCTTCCCCCTTATGAGGATTACAACATGAAAGGCCGCACCTACAGGTACATGACCGAAAAGCCACTTTGGCCCTTTGGCTTTGGCCTTTCCTATACCACGTTCCGTTTTGATTCTATTGAAGCTTCAAGTCCCAAGATTGAAAAGGGCGGCTCTGTCAAAATCAAAGCGATGCTGACTAACACAGGAAAACGCGATGCCGAAGAAGTGGTTCAGTTTTATATCAGTCGGGATGAGCGCAAAGAAGACGAAGCGCAAGCATCGCTTAAAGGCTTTAAGCGTGTTCTTGTTCCAGCGGGAAAAACCGTCAATGTCGAAATTGATATTCCGGCCTCCGCGTTTGAGACTATTAATGCTGAAGGTCAAAGCGTCCTGCTGCCCGGTTCCTATACGGTTATTGCAGCAGACGCGGCTCCGCTTCCTGTTGCCGTTGAAAAAGGCGCGGCAAAGCCTGTAAGCGTGAAGGTAAGTGTTTAGGATTTTAGGGGATAAAAAAAGAGGAATAAAATGTCAAAACAACGTGTGTTTTTAAGCGGGGCTACCGGCACTATGGGCTTTCCGACTATGAAAGCCCTATTGGAAGATGCGGACGAAATAGAGCTGGTTGTACTGGCCCGTCCGTCTGAAACAAACAAAAAAACCATGGGGGCGTTTTCCGGTATCCCCAGCCTGAGTATTGTATGGGGCGACTTAACCAACTACGAAGATGTAAAAAACTGTGTCAAGAATGCAGACCTGGTACTGCATGTAGGCGGTTTTGTATCACCCAAGGCGGACTATTATCCTCAACAGACAATGCAAGTTAATTACGGCTCCACGACCAATATAGTCAGGGCTATCAAAGATTTGGGACAGGCAGAGAAGACACGGTTGGTGTTTATCAGTTCGGTAGCCGTAACAGGCGATCGTATGCCGCCTATTCATTGGGGGCGGGTCGGAGATCCAATCAAGCCAGCTGTCTTTGATTATTATGCCGTGAGCAAAACCGGCGGGGAACGGTGTGTGGCCGAGTCTGGCTTGCCCTATTGGACCAGCCTACGGCAAACAGGCATCATGGGACCCGCCATGGCTGGCATTGAAGACGCGATCATGTTTCATAACGGCCTTGATAATGTGTTGGAATATATCTCTGACCGGGACTCGGCATTACTACTTCGCAATCTCTGTAAGAAAGAACGCCAGGGTGTGTTGGGCAGTAATTTCTGGGGGCACATTTTTAATATAGGCGGTGGCACCAGCTGCAGGGTGAGTACATTTGATTTGTACACAAAGCTTTTCAGATATATTGGCATAACCAATCTTTCTTATCTGATGGATTCCAAATGGTGCGCCACTCGTAATTTCCACGGACAGTATTACCTTGATTCAGATAAACTCAACGATATTTTGCAGTTCCGCAACGATAGCATGGAATACTTCTATGCGGCATATCTTAAAGTCCTCGGCGGTATTACCACAGCGGCAAAAACCATTACTAAGCTGCCGGGCGGACAAAAGCTGATGGGCAGTATACTAAAAAAGCGTTTCACCAAATTACTGCGAACTGAGCATGGCACCTTACGCTTTGTAGAAAATAATATGCAAGACCATATTGCCTCTTATTGGGGTTCAAGAGAAGCGTACGAGGCCATCCCGCCGTTAGATGAATTTAAGCCTTTTTCGGATTGGAATACGGTCATACACATTGATCACGGATATGACGAGGACAAGCCAGAAGCGGAATTGAACCTGCATGACATAAAAGAAGCCACCAAATTTCGTGGCGGAGAATGTCTGTCAGGTGATATGAAAACCGGAAACTGGACAGAAAAACTTAAATTCCGCTGCGCTTTTGGGCATGAATTTGAGGCAAGCCCCCGGCTAGTACTGGAAGGCGGGCATTGGTGCCCGGTGTGTGCAAGGGAAGGCTGGAACTACTATGAGCGTGCCAAAGTTGATCCCTTCTTTGCCCAGGTATGGTATCCGCTGCACGATAAAAATGAAAAAGAGTGGGAGTACCAGAAAACGCTTTTCTTTCTTGATATTTAGTTTTTGAGGCAATACGTTATATTGAGAGTATTGAGGAGCTACATTATGATAAAAGACAGGCGAATTGCCATTACTTTCCGGTTAATCTGCTTCTTAGGCTGATGTATTACACAATACAGAGTAATATTTTAGCGCTTTTTATGTTTGGCTTTTTGTTGGTAAAAACAATTATGGGCTATGCCCGGGAAGGCAAGTATGGAGAGACGGCCAGTGCCGCTGAAGTAAGTATATATGCTACACTAACAACGATGTCATTTTCTATTGAGAACCTAACCCAACGGTATGATTCTCCGCCATCTCCTCCCCACATATATATTAAGTCTTCTCCATCTTTGCGCCAATAGCTACTGCCGAATGCTGCTATTATATCTTCAGAGTAAGCCCCGATGATGGGCATTGTAAATCTATCCAGATTTCTTTTTGCAACAACATCAACATACATTTGACCGCCGCTAGAAAAAACATAATACCTGTGTATAAAGTCTTCGTAGCTTATCTCCCTGATGCCTGTTAAATAACCTTGCCCTTCATACCTTTTCCCGTCAGAATAATCTATTATTTCATCTTTTATCGGTTCGCCGTATATGGCTATAACTGCGTTTTCATCGTCTATATCACTCTGAAATATAATGCCATTTAATACTTCATTATGTATAAAATCTTTAAGCTTGTTTTCATAAGACGATTCGATGTTTCGTCTTTCCAAGACTTCTTCCATAGTCCTTTTATAGAATGTAAAATGAACTCCAGATGCTTTAAACTGTAAACTACGGGCATCCAACTTATCAATAGAAATGGCGGCCCCTGATGAAAGAAAATAAGCATTTAGGTAATACTCGAAATTGTTGCTTTTGTCTGCATCATCTATGATTAGTTTATTTTCTTCTATTTTATACGGATAAAAATTTTCATCAATAAGACTGTCATCTAGATCGAATTCCCTTATATATAGAATATCATCATTTGTAAATTTTATCTCTATAGATGAAAAAGCATTACCCATAAACCATGTCCCTATAATGTCCTCTTGAGAATAGATTGTTTGGTTTACTATAACGGGAATATAAGGCTCTATGATGTTTACCTGGGGAACAATATCGGGCATTATGACTGGTTCTTGAAAAGGTTTGCCTTCGGCTATTTCTAATTTAATATAGGCTCGCCTTTGTTCGGCTTTGTTTTGGGCCTGCTTTTGGCAGCTACAGAAAGCGACTATTAGTGCTATAATAAGCAAAAATTTATTCATGGCCTTCCTCCGGCTGTTTGATAAAGGGTTTCTATATATAAAGATAATGGGTTCGGAAAGGAAAGTCAGGCTTTTATAAATGAAAAATGAAAAGTCCCCCTTTCTTCTTCTCATTTCTAATCCATAACCCCTAATCCCTAATCATTTTTTATGACTTTCTTTTAGTTCATCTTGGTTTCTAAAGGTATTATCCAAATTTTTGTTGTTTTTCGTGTTGGCTGAATATATGTTCATTATATATTGAAGTATTAGGGATTTTGCCATTGGCTGATAACAAAATTGGAGAATATCATTAATGAGAAAAAGAAAAAAACGATGGACAAAAGATGATACCCAGTTTTCGTTGCTCGCGCTTCCAACCACTATTTGGTACCTGCTGTTTTGCTATTTGCCCATGTTTGGAGTGGTTCTTGCTTTCAAAGAATTTCGCATAAGCGGCAGTTTTATAAAAAGCGTCTTTGAAAGCCGGTGGGTCGGGTTTAGTAACTTTGCATTCCTTTTTGGGAACCGTGATATTTGGATGATAATCCGTAATACTCTTGGGTATAACGCGGTGATGATCGTACT
>JAIRUO010000289.1 GCA_031254385.1 Treponema sp.
GTTATATCTACGCCTGTTCCCAGTATGCCGATTGGGTTACGCCTTGAGTCCAATACAGTCGCGTTAATCCAGAGGTTTGTTACCCCAACTTGAGGATTATAGTTAATGTTGAAATTATACTTTTCGGTTTGGTTGAGGGTCATCAAGTACCAGTAGTCATTGGGATCTGCCGGATCAATCGTATATGAATAGGCATCGTCGGAGTAGAACCTTTTGTCCAAATCGTTCACCCAAAAAACAGAATTGTTTGAAAAAGCCCTGCGGTAACCGGCGATTTCCGCAAAGGCCAGACTTTCCAGCTCGGGATCGCCAGGATTGACGAAATATGACTGAATAAGCGGCGAATCCGCCATTTTTAGGGCAATTGCGATCTCTGCGTTTACCGAGGCTTCCAGTTTGATCCTCTCAATTTCCGCAGCTTTTGCCAACTCAGCGCCGCTACTGGCGTGGACAATCTGATACATTGATATGGCAAAGGCAACGCTTCCGCCAATTAGAATGACCACAAACAAAATTAACGAAAAAAGAATAAGCTGGCGTTTTATTGAAGTTTTGCGCTTCTTCTGGGCTGATACTGCCGATTTAACACTTTCCATACAATTCCCCTTTTTTACAACATTTTGGGTATAATCGAGCCTCAGTTTTAACTATTTATTAAAATACCATATAAAAACGAAAAAATCTACTAGGATATTGAGTCAAGAGGTATTTATTGCGCTTCAGCGGCGTTTAGCCAGTTACGGATTCCTTTGACCAATTCCTCAAGCTGTGCGGCAAAGTCGCCTAGATTCTCCTGAATAAAGCTTAGATCCCCGGCCTTGCTGGCGGCTTCAAGCTTTGCAGCCAATGCCGATATTTCGGCGGCTCCGATAGAGCCGGACGCGCCCTTTAAGGCATGAATTTGCGTAGCGAATTTCGC
This sequence comes from Treponema sp., assembly GCA_031254385.1. Next base: position 920 of record JAIRUO010000289.1, read on the forward strand.
AAGGCCCGCAGCATCCGGTACGCTTTTTAGAATGGGCAGACGTTCATCTACGTCCGAACAGAATAAATCCAGGACTTCCTGGTAGACTTCCATAGAACCGCCTGTCATTCTGATGCCCCGCTCCATATCCACGCCGGGAATGTCGGTCGCAGCGGAACCGTCTGTCTGTGCTGCTTCTTCCTGTTTCATTATTTAATAATACTCGCATATCAACAATAAATCCACTTTAATAATGAAAAAAAGATGTAAATCATTTTCTTGAAAGAGGCAACATGACCGCGGCATGGATGCCGCTGGAAGAAGGCTTTAGGGGTGAAAAAATCGCAGGGATGACGCCGCGCCGCCGAATGGCGGCGCTTAAACACATACCTATAGGCAAACGGCCCGAAGGGACGTATGCGATTTTTTCACCCGTTGACAAAGCCTCTCATGGCTTTCTATACTTAAACTAATGAATAATCTCCAGCTTGCCTTTGTAAATTATTTCAAAGACGCGTATATAGTTGTAGAAGGTAAGCAGAACGCAGATCGTTTTTTTATTATCCGCCAGGGGAAGGTAAGAATTTCCAAAGAAGTAGAGGTAGTTGCCGAGGAAAAGGGAAATATCCTGGGGCCAGGCGATTTCTTCGGGGTCATTTCTACCATGTCTTCTCACAGCCATATTGAGACCGCACAGGCCGTAACGGATGTTACCTTGATTTCGGTTCAAAAAGAGCAATACGGTCAGCTTATACAGAATAATACCCCTGTTGCCATGAAAATCATCATGGAATTTTCCAGGCGCCTGCGTTATCTGGACGAAGCCCTTTCCCGGCTGACCCTGAAAGATACAACGGTGTTAAGCCCCTCCCATCTTTTCAATGTGGCCGAATATTATGTGCGGCAAAGCAACTATAATCTGGCCTATTATGCCTACCAGAAATACTTGATTCATTGCCCCGAAGAGTCAAATGTGAATATGGCTAGGCAAAGAATGGCAAAAATTGCCCCTTATGTCACTTCCGTAAAGGCAAATAACTCAAGCGAAAGCCTAACTCGGTCCTACCCAAAGGGAACCATGATTTTTGCCGAAGGCGAACCTGGAGAAGAGCTATATATTATCCAGAAAGGTTCTGTAAAAATCGCAAAAATTCTAGATAACAACGAAGTTCTTCTTGCAGTTCTAAAAACAGGCGATATTTTTGGGGAAATGGCGCTTTTGGAAGCCAAACCCAGGGTCGCTTCTGCTGTCGCTTATGAGGATTGCGTAGTCCTTGCAGTAAATAAAAGTAACTTTGTCAAAATGATCGGTACCCAGCCCCAAATGATAGCCAGGCTGACTACATTACTGTCAGAAAGGATATGGTTCATTTATAAGCAGTTGGCTAATACGCTGATCAGCGATCCCCTTGGCCGCATGTATGACGCGCTTCTTATCCAGCTTGAAAAAAACCGAATTCCAGTAACAACAACAAATTCCCATTCTTTTGACTTTGGCCCCAAGGAATTGGGCAATATGGTTGGCCTTTCCGCAGATAACGCCAAATTGTACCTTCGCCAAATGCTGGAAAACAAGAAGATACGTGTTCTTGATGACAAGATCTATGTGATGTCCGTGGTAGAAATATTCAAGCAGACCGAATACTACAGAAAAATGCAAAAAATTGAGAAATCCCGGCAAGAAGGAAAGATGCAGCAGTAGGGTAGGGGCTAGGGA
>JAIRUO010000241.1 GCA_031254385.1 Treponema sp.
ATCCAGTCAGAAAGCGTGAGCCAGGCTTCCGCATCGGTAGAAGAAATGGTTGGAAACAATGCATCTATCGGAAGGGTAATTGAAAAAATGACTGAGCATTTCAAAACGGTAAATAAAGCTGCGGATGAAGGGATTGCCATACAAAAAGAAAGCTCTGACCAGGTAAATAAGATAGTCCAGCAGTCCCAGGCATTGCAGACAGCCAACCGGATGATAGCAACCATTTCCTCCCAGACTAACCTTCTGGCCATGAATGCGGCCATTGAAGCGGCCCACGCCGGAGACGCTGGCAAGGGCTTCTCTGTTGTGGCCGATGAAATAAGAAAACTTGCTGAAACTTCATCCAAGGAATCTAAAAAAATTAGCGAGGAACTTAAACAAATCACCAATACCATTAATGGATTTGTAAAGGGCGCGGAATCTTCTGCCGCCGCCTTCAGCGCCGTAAGGGCGAGGGTCGACGAAACAGAGAACCTTATTATTGAAGTTAACAGCGCCATCAGAGAACAGCAGCAGGGGGCGGAACAAATTCTGCAGGCCCTGGAGCGCATGAACAGCATCACCGCCGAGGTAAGAACCGGTTCCGGCGCTATGCAGGAAGGCAACAACGCAATGTTAAGCGAAATCGGCCATCTGCAAAGTCAGTCAAAAGACATTTCATCAGGCATGCATAACATTACTCAGGATATGCAAACCATCAACGCTGGCGCGGAAGCGGTAACAAAACTCGCAAAAGACACAAATACGGCGATAGTAGGAATTAAAGATCTTGTGGATGCTTTTGAAACCGACGAAAATTAAGTTTTTCCGGTTTTTTTATACAGGATCAAATAATCCACAAATGAAATCACCGCGATTGCCGTGCTTATTATAAAAATAATATTCGCAGTCATGCGGAAACCTGAAACTAGAGAAGTAATTCCTAGCCTCTCCACGGTAACGGATAAGAGGCAGAAAATGCCGGTAATCATATAGCTTACGGCCTTGATCTTCCCTCCCCATCGTGCGCCCATGGCAACGCCTTTCTTCATCATCAAAATGCGTATAAAGAGAATCCCAAATTCCCTATATATGATTATGAGAAACGGAATTACAGGTAAGATGCCGGTAACAATAAAACAAAGGAAATAAGTTAAACGCACAAGGGTATCGGCAAAGGGGTCAAAGATTTTGCCAAAATCGCTTACTTCATTGCGGAGCCGGGCCACCTTACCGTCCAGCCAGTCGGTCATTTCGATAACTAAAAACAGCACCCAGAGTACAACAAGATACCAGCGTCCCTGGAACAGAGAAATGCCTTCCGGCCCTAAAATACCAAGTTCCGGAAGGAGGAATAATATAAAAAAGAACGGCGCCAAAATAATGCGCAGTAAGGTAACTTTATCTGCCGCGGTCATATTTTTAGTATGAGTGAAGGCGCATGGGATGTCAACTGGCTAAAAATCCGCTTCCATGCGGATTTTTAGCCTTGGACGAATGCTACGCATTCGTCAGCTAATGCATCAGCGGCATCCTTGCCGCAGCTCTTTTAGGGAGTGGAAGTGAGGAGTGGTTAGTTGAGGTTATTAAAAATACTGTAGACCCTGTTGGGCTGTAGTGGGTCTATGGGAAAACCTATGGAGACCGTTTCTATTGAAATGAAGGGAAGAGAATTCCAGCGGCTTAATGCCCCCTTATTAAAATACGGATACTCATATATAAGCGTTTCTTTATCGCGTATGGCGCTAATCCTTCCGCGGCTTTCGCCTCCAACCAGGGGGAAAAATTTAGCGTATTCAATATGGGTAATTCTCAATTCAAGCTTATATGATTCCGGTATAGGCAGAGAGAGTTTTTCTTTATCTGGAATGAATTCAATTGAAAACTCTCTCTGCCCTGCGGCAATATATCCCAGAGGCGTACTTTGGTTGTCAATCTTGGGGTAGCGCAAAAACGAATATGAAACCCAGACTATGCCAATACCGGCAAGGAGTATGAAGGAAAATCCCGCCGTCATGGGAAAACGGATGGATAAAAGCGCAAAAAGCGCAAATACGGCCCCGGTTATGAACATAGCAGGATAGGCAATAATTGTCGCCTCGGTAAGAATAAGCATTACGGCAAGGGAAGCTACAGTTCCGGTAAAAAAAAGAATGGCAATGGTTATTGAACGGTCGCGGAAATTTTTATTGCATTTGCGCCTAAAGCGGTTTAGGAACGAACCTAAAGCAGCGCCGAAAAAGAGAAAGGCAAGGTATAAAAGGTCCCTGCCCGGTTCAAAACTAAATTCCATAAATCCCTGAATATTTTTCTTCTATGTAATTCAGGAACGGCTCTACAGAAAGAGTTTCGCCCGTTACGTGTTTAAGCAGTTCCGAAGGCTCCAGCCGCCGGCCCCAGACATGGATATTATCGCGTAGCCAGCCGTGGATGGGGGCAAAATTGCCTTTCCTGATAGCGTCTTCATAATCTGGAAGGTCTTTCTGCATCCTGCCAAAGAACTGAAGGCCGTAAAGATTGCCCAGCGCATAGCTTGGAAAATATCCAAAGGAGCCCATTGACCAGTGTATGTCTTGCAAAACCCCCTGAGCGTCCGTCTCAGGCTCTATCCCGAAGGCTTCCTTCATCTTGGCCCGCCAGAGTCCCGGCAGATCCTCGGGTTTTATTGCGCCAGAAAAAAGCCCCTGCTCAAGTTCAAAACGCAGGATGATGTGGAGGCTGTAGCTCACTTCATCGGCCTCAACCCTTATGAGAGAAGGTTTCGCGTAATTGACGGCTCGGAAAAGGCCGTCCGCAGTAACGGCTCGCAGTTCTTCGGGGAAAATAGCTTGGAGCACAGGGAAGAATTTGTCCCAGAAAGCGCGGCTGCGGCCAATTACGTTCTCCCACAAACGGGACTGAGATTCGTGGATTCCCATAGACGCGCCTTCTGCCAGCCGGGAACCCCTAAGCTCTTTCGGAAAAGCCATATCGTAAAAAGCGTGTCCACATTCGTGAACCGTGGAAAGAATACCGGAAAGAATATTATCTGGAAAATACCTTGTGGTAATTCGTACATCATCAGCGCCAAGGCCTGTCGTAAAAGGATGGGCACTGACATCCACCCTTCCCCGCCGGAAATCAAAACCCAAGATATTCATAAGTTCCTTATTGAACAGGGCCTGGGTTTCGGCTTTGTAGGTCTGCTCCATAAATGCGCAATCGGGCTGTGGCGCGGCCGCTATTTTCTTTAAGAGTGCGGACAGGCGTTCCCTAAGGGGGGTAAAGACTGCAGCAATTTCCTTGCTGCCCATTCCGGGTTCGTATATGTCTAAAAGGCCGTCGTATACATTGTTCTCAAAGCCCCAGTAGAGGGAACGTTTACGAGCAAAGTCAATCATGGTTGAAAGGTGCGGCAGGAACGAGGCAAAATCATTGTTCTTTCTGGCCTGCACCCACGCGCCTAAAGACAAGCCCTCCGCTTTAGCCGCTGCCGCAACAAAATCCACAGGCAGCTTCTTTTCCCGGTCATAATCCCGGCGCATAACTTTAAGGAAATCCCGTTCCAGTTGCGGAAGCTTTTCATCGCCGCCGGGGTTTCCCGTAACAGAACCCAGCTCCTCAAGGAGCTTTCCTGTTTCGACAGACACAAACCGCTCGTGGGCAATGCTGCCCAGCAGGGCCAACTGCTCAGACCGTTCCTCAATTCCCGCTTCGGGAAGATAAGTCTCCTGATCCCATGACAGGACAGCGCAAGAGCGCCCTAGATGGAGACATTCCCGATCAATAGTATGAAGTTTCTCCAGTAAAGAATTGGTTTCCATGATTCACCTCTTAAATAAAAATATCATATTTTACGGAATCAGGGTATAGTCGTTTACTACTCGTAGATTTTCCTTCCCCGTTTATCGGCAATGCCGGTTTTACGCCAAAAGTACGTGTTAATCTGATCCCGCCACTCC
>JAIRUO010000287.1 GCA_031254385.1 Treponema sp.
ATGGGGATGAGAAAAAAGGTGATGGTGTGAAAAAAAATGTACGAAAGACTGGCGTTGCCAGCAAAACGAGAAAAAGATGGCTAAAGGGTTATTTGTGGGTTGACTTTTTATAGAAGCAGAGAGCAGAGAGCAATGAACAATTACTGGACTTCGAATCACAATCCCCAGTCCCTTAGTCCCTCAGTCCTCCCTCTTGCTTTAGGCGGCAGGGACGCCGTTGTTTCCACTGCTTTAGCTGACGAATGCGTAGCATTCGGCGATGCATAAAAACGGCAAGGATGCCGTTTTTATGCACTCTTGCTTTATCGCAAAAATCGTTTTATCATTTTATATGGAGGCGGCTGATGATTGAACAAAGCGCTGACGTAAAGCCCAGCGTCAAACTCAAATACGGCATGGTAGGCGGCGGGCAGGGGGCCTTTATAGGAGACGTGCATCGCAAATCCATTGCCCTGGACGGGCTTGCGGAAATTGCAGCGGGCTGCTTCTCCCGGTCTGCGGAGAATACGCTTGTTACTGGTGCGGCATTGGGAATATCCAATGACAGGCTCTATAAAAGCTTTGAGGAAATGGCCGTAGAAGAGGCGAAACGGCCAGACAAAATAGACTTTGTAGTAATTGTTACCCCCAACTACGCACACGCAACTGTTGCAAAAGCCTTTTTGAACCAGGGAATTCCTGTTGTGTGCGATAAGCCCCTCTGCGTTGAAGAAGCAGATGCCAGGGAACTGGCGGAACTTGCGCGGAAAAAGAAGCTTCTGTTTATGGTAACATATACTTATGCTGGCAACCCAACGGTCAAGCACGCACGGGAACTGATAAGGCAGGGTGAAATAGGGAAGATTCACTTTGTAAACGGCGAGTATCCGCAGGAATGGCTTTTGGCGGACGCGGAAAATCAGGGGAGCAAGCAGGCCGCATGGCGCACAGACCCCAAGCTTGCCGGCAAGTCCAACAGCCTGGGCGATTTAGGAAGCCATATTGAGCATACAGTCTCGTACCTGACAGGCTTAAGGATTAAGTCCGTATGCGCAAAGCTCACCGGGACTCTGTACAACCGGGCATTAGACGACAATGCCTCTATACTGCTGGAATACGAAGGAGGCGCAACCGGAATGTACTGGTCAAGCCAGGTGGCTTCCGGCTACGACAATGCCATGAAGATACGTATCTTCGGTTCCAAGGGTGCAATAGAGTTCAACGAGGAAGAATGTAATTACGTCAAGGTTTCCTTTTTTGGCAAACCCACGACCGTACTTTCCCGTGGCCGCGATTCTTTCTATCCCCATGCGCAGAGTTTCTCGCGCATACCCTCCGGCCATCCAGAAGGCTACTTTGAGTCCCTTGCCAATCTTTACAAAACCTACATCAGCGCCCTCATCAAGCAAAAAGAAGGCAAGGCACTTACGGAAGCAGATTTGGATTTCCCAAACGCCGAAGCCGGCCTTGACGGAGTCAGATTCATCGGCAAATGTGTAGAAAGCTCCAATAAGGGAGCAATTTGGATAAATTTTAGGGACTAGGGGACTAGGGGACTAGGGACTAGGGGACTAGGGACTAGGGGACTAGGGACTAGGGAGATTGGTAAGCAGTCTAAGCGTATTAGCAACACGCTATGCTTACTAATTAATCTCTCTAACCCCTAATACCTAACCCCTAACCCCTCTATTATAAGGAGTTGCAAATGTCTAGACCAGTTACTATTTTTTCGGGACAGTGGGCGGATTTGCCCTTTGAAACATTATGCGAGAAGGTAAAATCCTTTGGCTATGACGGCATCGAGATCGCGTCATGGGGCGATCATCTCGATTTGAAGAAAGCGGCTACAGATCCCAAGTATGTTGAGGGGCGAAAGGCTATTCTGAAAAAGTACGGCCTTAAGACTTGGGCCATCAGCGTCCATTTGGCGGGCCAGTGCGTTGGCGACAACTGGGACCCAAGGCTGGACGGCTTTGCGCCGCCTGCGTTGTCAGGGAAGCCTGAGGAAATTCGCAAGTGGGCCATTCAGGAGGCCAAATATGCGGCAGCGGCGGCAAAGAACATGGGAGTCAAAGTCGTTACGGGCTTTATGGGCAGCCCTGTCTGGGCCTACTGGTACTCCTTCCCCCAGACCACGGAGAAGATGATCGATGACGCGTTTGCCCACATAGTAAAACTCTGGACGCCTATTTTTGACGAGTTCGACAAATACGGGATTAAGTTTGCACTTGAAGTTCATCCTACTGAGATCGCCTTTGACTACTACTCCGCAGAACGGCTACTCAAGGAATTCAAGAACCGCAAGACCTTGGGGTTCAACTTCGATCCGTCCCATCTAGTCTGGCAGGGCGTTACTCCGCACATATTCCTGCGCGACTTTGCAAGCAAGATTTACCACGTCCACATGAAGGACGCTGCCGTAACCCTTGACGGAAAGGCTGGAATCCTTGGCTCACACATTACCTTTGGCGACACCCGGCGAGGCTGGAACTTCCGCTCCCTGGGACACGGCGATGTCGACTTTGAAAACATCATCCGCGAACTCAACGCCATGAACTACAAAGGCCCGCTCTCAGTGGAATGGGAAGACTCAGGCATGGAGAGGGAATACGGCGCAAAGGAAGCCTGCGATTTTGTGCGTAACGTAGATTTCTCGCCGTCCAATGTGGCCTTTGACGAGGCAATAAAGAAGAGCTAGGGGTTAGGGATTAGGGGTTAGGATTTAGGGATTAGGGAGAAAGTTATGGAAAACAAAAACATCAAAGAGCGGGCCGAGAGGACCCGGTGGTTTCAGGAAGCACGATTCGGAATGTTCATACACTGGGGCCTTTACGCAATCCCGGCAAGAGGCGAATGGGTCAGAAGCACAGAACGTATTCCCCATGAGAAATACCTAGAATACTTCAACGAATTCAGCGCAAAGGAATACAAGCCGCGTGAATGGGCACGTCTTGCGAAAAGGGCAGGCATGAAGTATGCAGTGCTTACAGCCAAACACCATGACGGCTTTTGCCTTTGGGACAGCAAGCTGACGGATTATAAGGCCACCAACACACCGGCAGGGCGCGACCTTGTGCGGGAATATGTGGACGCTTTCCGTGAGGAGGGCCTACGGGTCGGACTTTATTTTTCGATCATTGACTGGGCTCATAAGGATTTTCCTCATTACCAGGATCGACAGCATCCCATGCGAGACAATCCCGAATACGGAAACGAGAACCGCAAATTTGACCGTTATCTGCAATATATGCATGGCCAAGTCAAGGAACTCCTAACCGGCTATGGCAAGCTGGACATTATGTGGTTCGACTTTTCCTACAGCGATTCGCAGAACAAGATGATGGGCGAAAAGTGGAAGGCCCAAGAATTGATTGATATGGTACGATCCCTTCAACCTCATCTTATTATAGATAACAGGCTTGAAGGATCAGGCGAACACTCTGGCACCATACTCACCGCGAACCCATCAGATTACGCCGGGGACTTTGCCTGCCCGGAACAGATGATCCCGCCACGGGGCATTGTCAATGAACTTGGCAATGCGGTTCCCTGGGAAGCCTGCATTACGCTAAACAACAACTGGGGTTACAGCGCATCCGACAAACACTGGAAGAGCGCAAAAATGGTTATACGCATGCTTGCCGAATGTGTATCAAAGAACGGCAACCTTCTCCTTAACGTGGGACCAGATGCAAAAGGCCGTATTCCGGCAGCATCATTCGAAATCCTTGAGGAAGTAGGTCGCTGGATGGCAGATAACGGGGAGAGCATTTACTGCTGCGGCATTTCAGATTACGAAAAACCCGAATGGGGTCGCTATACCCAGAACGGGAAAAAACTCTACGCCCATATTCTTGAAGAAGCTGTAGGTGGCATTTGCCTTTCCGGCCTATCTGGAAAGATCGAAAAGTTAAGGCTCCTCTCTGACGGCAGCGAAATAAAGCCAGCCCAATACTGGAACCTGAGCGAATACCCCAAGGACGCTTTCTTCTTCCTCACCCGGAGTAATGACAATTACCCACTGCCTGATGCTAAGGATACGGTGGTGGAAATTGTTTTGAAGTAGGGAGTGGGGAGTGGTAAGTGGGGAATGGGGATCTTGGTTAGTAAGCATGGCATGTTGCAAATATACTCAGACTGCTTACCTATCTCCCTACTCCCCATTCCCTACTCCCCACTTACCAAACAACTTCCCACGACAAAGGCGCTTCCAGCAACAATAGATCCAGCAGAGGTATAATAAAAATCGCACGGGAACCGCTGACGCTTAAGGCTGTTCTGGAGGTGCTGGAAGAAGTAATAGGCCCTGGAAAATCAATGGTGGCCTGAATTACTGCCGCGCTGATTTCATCGGCGATGGGTCTGCCGTACAGGGAACTTACCAAGCTAAGGTATTCGTCTCTGGGTATGTATTCTTCCAGAATGACCGGCGCCATCAGGGCAGTCAGGTAGTCTATAGCATCCGCAGAAAGAAGGGCTATAAGAGCAGGAGCGTTGCTTCTGTCAAGGGTAGCAAGAAAGCGACCGTGGGATCTTCCCCCGCTTGATGTTTCGCTATAGCTTATAAAATGAGTTCCGGCGCTTGAGGAAAGAAAGTCCCCTACCCTGCTGACAACAACCCTTCCTTCCAGAGCAGCGGGGCCGGTATTTTGCAGGGAAGCCGAGCCAACCCCCGGAGAAGCGGCAATGGACCGGCTCATACTCGCCCCGTCCAGCAACAAGGAATCCTGCGCCTTTCCCGCCATTGCATTAAGGGAACGAATAAGGGTGGACATACGCGGTTCCAGACTAGCCTGAATGGTCAGGTCGGCGGAACCTCCCTCCCTAAGCGCACCGTTTATCTGGCTGGTACAGGAGGCAAATATCAATGCTGCCAATACTGCAAAAGCCTGCCAATTAATTAATTTCATACTAATACTGTAACAAATTGCCATGACTATAGTAACTGTCAATTATTGTTATTTTCTCAGTTGTATACGAAGTTCTTTAATGAATTTAACAAATTACAAAATACTATGTTTATTTATCCTGGTTGGGGTATATGTCCCCCCGCTCTCCTGCATAACAACTTTTTTAGGTTAACGCTTTTGTTCGGCACAGAGGCTTTTATTTCCTAATGACGTTTGTCCTTTATTTTAGGTTAGCAGAGGTCACGGGGATGCCATATACCCCAACCAGGTACGAATTAACTATTAATGTTGTACTTTTTTATTCAATATTATAGATCAAAAACAACAGGCTCTATTGCTATAGGGAGGGAAGGGAAACACTGACGGGGGCTTTCGGCGTGATTAGACGTAAGCCATGCCAGAGCATGCGTAGAGAAATGCCACAGCCGCTGAGCCCCTGGCAGGGTTTTCCCTTCCCTCCTTAAGGATAGAGATTGTTATATTTTCTTCCTTGACAATAAGCGGGAATGTGTTATTCTGTCCAAAGGCTACAATAAAGGAGATATTATGGAATATTCATATATGCCGTGGGCATTTTTGGATGAATACCGGGGAAAGGCATTTAAGGGCGAATGGCCGACCCTGGCAGAGATGTTTAAGATAAATGTTTCGCGGTACGGGGAAAGGAACTGTTTTACCGTGTTTGAGCCTGACCGTATTACTCTTAGCTACAATAAGTCCCTAAAAATCATTGAGGCGGTGGCGCGGTGGCTCTACAACAAGGGCATACGCAAAGGCGATAAAGTGGCGGTAACCGGGAAAAACGCACCCGAATGGACGATTGCGTACCTGGGCATTGTTTTTGCAGGGGCCGTTGCAGTGCCCATTGATTATCAAATCAAAAACGAAGAAACCGATTTGCTCATAAAAACCTCCAAAGCCCGTATCCTTTTTGTTGACGAGGAAAAATATACCTATTATATAGAAAACTGCGGCGCATTAGCTTTAATAGATATTATTTCCCTTAAAAAAGACCTGGGTACTTATGTGTATGATTTGGACGGACCGGAAGCGGAAATCGAACAGGCCAACGAAGAAGATCTGGCTGCGATCCTTTTTACATCCGGAACCACGGGAACTCCCAAGGGGGTCATGCTGACCCACAAGAATCTGGTATCAGACTGTTATCTGGCCCAGGGAACCCCTCTGATCCTCTACCCCACTGACGTATTCTACGCCATACTCCCCATCCATCATGCCTATACCATGCTGGCAGTTTTTATAGAAACCATTGGAGTTGGGGCGGAAGTTGTCTTTGGCAAAAAAATGGTAAGCTCCGTAATGCTTAAAGAGCTTAGGGAAGGGAAAGTAACCATGCTCTTGGGCGTGCCCATGCTCTTTAACAAACTCCTGGCAGGCATACTCCGGGGCATCAAGGCAAAGGGAAAGCTGGTATATGGGATAATGAGTTTCCTGGGAGGAGTCTCCGGGTTTATTAAGAAGGTCTTTAAGGTAAATCCCGGGAAGAAGCTCTTCCATGCGGTGCTTGAGAAAGCTTCTCTTGCTACAGTACGTATCTGCATCTGTGGCGGCGGCCCTCTTGCGCCTTCGGTATTCCGCAAATTCAACCAGCTTGGCATTGACTTTGTCCAGGGCTACGGCCTTACGGAAACAAGTCCCATCATCGCTCTTAACCCCATAGAGCACTACAAGGAAACCAGCGTAGGCAAAGTAGTACCCTTTGTTGACATGAAGATACTCAACCCAGGCGAAAGAGGCATAGGGGAAGTTATCCTAAAAGGCTCCATGGTAATGAAGGGCTATTTCGAACTGCCAGAAGAGACAGCAGCAGCCTTTACACCGGACGGGTACCTCAAGACCGGAGATCTGGGTTATCTGGATAGCGAAAACTACCTTTACCTAACTGGCCGGGCCAAGAACACCATTGTTACCGAAGGTGGCAAAAACGTATACCCTGAAGAAATCGAAAATGAGTTCCAGCTTTTTGATGAAATAGACCAGATCATGATCCGGGGTTTTGTGATTGATAAAAAACTGAAGACCGAAGGCATCGAGGCCCTGGTCTATCCCAACATTGAAACCTTTAAGACAGAAACCAATCCGAACCCAACGAAAGAACAGGTTAAGACCCGTATAGACTCTATTATTTTTGAAGTAAACCAGCGGCTGCTCCCATACCAGAAGATAAATCAGGTGCAAATTCTTGATGAGCCCATGGAGATGACCACTACAAAGAAGATTAAGCGGGGGTCGGTGTAGCCGCTAACGCTGCTGCAATAATTCTTTGAGTCTCTTCGGCCAGGAACAGTTTCCGGTTTTCCGGCGGCAGATCCTCCATTCTTATGGGGGTTCCAAAGGTTAAGCGCAGCGGTACGGAGTTAAGGTATTTATTTCTTTCATAAACACCATAACTGCCTTCAATGGCCATGGGAACTACGGGTACCCCAG
>JAIRUO010000013.1 GCA_031254385.1 Treponema sp.
GTGCGGTGGAGTAGGGGAGCGATATAGAGATCGTTAAAGCCTCCGCATTGATTTACCAGCACTTTTGGCTCGCTTCGTTCTGTTAGAAGCAATGCCGTATCATCCTGATTGTTTTTCTCAAACAATTCCAAAGCTTCTGCATAAGCCACATAATGATTGGTAATGGGCGTATCGTTTTCTGCAAGGGAGCGCATTCTCTTTGCAAGGAGTTCTATTTCTTGAGGCTCTGGATTCTTGCCGTCAAAAAAAGTGTAGTAGTAACTGCGGCCAAGAGAATGACCTACATAAAGCCTTCGGTTTGGGAATAATTCCCTTGCGGCTACAGCCAGAAGAAAGGCCAGGGAACGTCGGTATATTACCGCTCCTTCATGCGTTTCCAGAAGTATAGGTTCCACTACGGCATTTACGTCCAGACGCTCTGACAGCGAAAGGATTTCATTATTTACTTTTATGGCAACCAGAGTTCCTGGCAGAGACCCGAAATGAGGTATCAGCGTTTCCCCTGGAGTTCCCGAATCGCATGTAATAACAAGGTCTTCCTGCTTACCAGTACCTTCGTTTTCTGCAACTGTTGTTCTTATCCGAATTGTGATTTTTTCCATTAGAAATTCCTTTTGTGGGTTTTGATCAAATCAAGTTTGATGTCACGCAACGCTTCTGTTATCGAAACCTTATAGATATGCGGATTAAGTAAACGCTTGTAACTGTTATCCAGGGATTCCAGTTCCTCCTGCACGGTTTTCTTTACTTCAGCTAATGGACAGGATGTCCCATCTATCAGGTTTCCATCCACCAGCCTTTTTTGTAAGAGCGGTCTGGCACTGCCCGTAACGGTGTGGGAAAAATTCCGGTAATCTGCGGATGGGTGCCAGAAGGTATAGGTTTTTCCTTCTTCGATTATTTCCGCCACTTCTTCATCGTCTAGCGCAAGCACATCCGCTACAAACATACCTTGGCCATCCCTTATGCGCCATACCTGCTTGATTCCCGGGTTTGTGGTTTTTTCGGGATGGTCAGAAAACTTCATTACAGCCTCAAGGCGGCCTTTTCCACTGTCCCTGGCAGCCAGTTTGTACACGCCGGTAAAGGCGGCTTCGTTTCCGCCTGTTATCATTTGGGTGCCAACTCCCCATACATCTATGGGCGCGCCGGCGTTTGTCAGGGTCTGTACAATATATTCATCAAGATCATTGGATACAGAAATGCTTGCCTTGACCAGTCCCTCTCTATCAAGTATCTTCCGTACTTCTACGGAAAGGTAATGAATATCACCGGAGTCAAGGCGCACTCCAAAATTTTTCCCCTTTAGCGCGAGTTTTTTCCCTGCCTTAATCGCGTTGAGTATGCCGCTTTTTAAGGTGTCGTAGGTGTCAATCAGGAAGATTGAGTTTTCAGGGTAAATGTCGGCATAGGTCTGGAACGCTGTCTCTTCATCAGGGAAAGCCATGATCCAGGCATGGGCCATGGTTCCCATTACAGGTATGCCGAAGGTCTTGCCTGCCAGCACGTTTGAAGTTCCCTGTGCGCCGCCAATATACGCAGCCCTTGACGCGGATAATGCGCCGTCGCTCCCTTGCGCCCTGCGAAGCCCGAATTCCATTAACGCGCCCTTGCCAGAAGCCAGAGCGACCCTGGCGGTCTTTGTCGCAATAAGGCTCTGGAAATTGATGGTGTTAAGGAGCATCCCTTCGATGATCTGGCACTCCAGTATATTCCCCTCGATTCTGATAAGTGGCTCATTGGGAAAGATCACAGTCCCTTCATCAAGAGCCCAGAGAGAGCCGGTAAAGCGGAAATTCCTTAAATGCTCCAGAAAGCCGTCTTCAAATAGGTTAAGGCTCTTGAGGTAACTAATATCTTCATCAGAAAAAGAGAGCCGCGTTAGGCGCTCAAGCAGGGTTCCTAGCCCCGCAAATATAGAAAACCCCCCACCAAAGGGATGCTTGCGAAAAAACATTTCAAAGACCGATAATCCCTTCATTCCGGTTTTCCAATAGCCCTGTGCCATGGTAAGGCTGTAAAAATCAGTAAACAAGGCCGAACATGAATCGCCGTTATTCATTATGTGCCTCGATATCGCTTGAATTAACAATGACTATACCAGCGCCTTCCATTGTGTTTAGGGCCTTTTCTATAGAACCCTCTGGAAAGCCGACGCCTCTTATTGCATCCCCTAGCACATACGTTTTATAGCCCAGAAGGACTGCGTCCATTGCGCTGTAAAGAACGCAATAATCCGTAGCAAGCCCGCCTATAAAAACAGTCGATATGTCAAGTCCCTTTAGGAACCCGTCCAGTCCTGTTGGCGTTTTCCTGTCGTTTTCAAAAAAGGCCGAATAGGAATCAAGCTCCCGTCTGCTACCTTTGCGTAAAATCAGATGCGTCGGGGCCAAATCCAGGTTTTTATGGAAATCTGCCCCCGTTGTCCCCTGCACGCAGTGATCAGGCCAGAGAACCTGCTCCTTTACGGTGGGAAGCTCAATAATATCCCCGACATTTTTGCCCTTATGGGACGAGGCGAATGAAATATGCTTATCCGTATGCCAGTCCTGCGTTGCAATGACCTTTCCACCCTTGTGGCAGAATTTACGCGCCAGAGCGTTCAGCGGATCAATCACCTTGTTTCCGTCCCCGACTGCCAATGCGCCTCCAGGGCAAAAATCGTTCTGAACATCGACTTCAATCAGGGCGGAAGAGGTGTAATTTATTATCATTTTTGGCTCCTGGGTTAATGATAGGGGGTTTAGGCGGATTTTTCAATATGAGAGTGGGGATGTGGAGATAGGCATCGTGCGTTACCCTAGAAATATGCTAAAATCCTATGCCGTAGTCAAGGAAAATAAAAAAAAACCGAAAATCTGATGTTTTTTGATGATGCCACACATTCCAGAGCTGTTTGTGAGCGAAAACTATCACGGGGAATTATTGTTCTATTTGAGATAATTATTGTACTAATTCGACAAATTAGTGTCCTAATTCGGGGAATTATTGTACTAATTGGGCGAATTAGTGTTCTAATTCTGCGAATTATTGTCCTAATTCGACAAATTAGTGTTCTAATTGAGAGAATTATTGTTCTAATTTGAGGATGTAGGAATTAGGGAATAGGAGACACGTATAGTAGTTGATACCGTTTTTGCCTTGTGTACCATCTTGCTCTGGCCGGTTATAACTTATTCTTGAAAAGTACTTCCCTTGAAAACGGTAAAGCAACTGTCTTCATTAAGACAATATCTTACTTTTTGTCGATTTGCCTTACTAAATTCAGTTGCGC
The DNA here is from genome assembly GCA_031254385.1 of Treponema sp. The sequence goes on from JAIRUO010000013.1 coordinate 3,275, forward strand.
ATTAACCCCATTCTCGGTATATAAAGCGACACTTATGTCGTTTTACATACGCCAGGGGATAAAACGCGACCGTCGCTTTAACGCCGTGTTTGGCGGTTATATGCGGTATTCACATACAAGGAGTTATGTGCAAGTTTACAAAAGTACAAATTTATAATTATTTTTAAATAAATCTATTGACAAGAATGATATTATCATAATATAATTAATTATGTTGGAGAAAAATAATAATCCAAGTTCAGAGAAGGAGTACAATAAATTCATTATAAATTTACCTATAGTTATTATTATAATTAATATGATCATAATAATTTTTTCAATTTCATTATTTATATTTTTTGATTATATTGAAGAAAATAGACCCAAAATAATAATGATTATGTTAAATATATATCTGGTTTATGTATATACATTCATGTTACTAATAAATTTTGGAAACACTGTATCGACAATAAAATTTAAGAAATATTATTCAAAAATTAAATTCAAGGTAACAATAAGTATAGTAATACTTCAAGATATTGCTTCAATTTTTATTTTCTTATATGCATTCGTTATTTTTATAGCAATCACAAATAGAATTTTCTAAAAACATAAATAAATGTAAACCTGCACATAACAGGATTGTATATGCTTCGCCGCTAAAGCGGCTCGGGCTCCGAAAAACCGCAGTCGGGCTGCGCCCTTTGTGCGGTTTTCTCTCCGCCACATTTGGGGCAGGGGTC
>JAIRUO010000040.1 GCA_031254385.1 Treponema sp.
AAGACTAATGCAAAACGCCAGTTTTCGGCCTATATATAGTAGCACGTATGTGCTATTATAAAACTAGTATGAGGAGTTATTTATGGGTATGGTTCATGCGGAAATCACGCTGAAAAACGTAGAGGATGGGGCAATTGCCCGTGCGGGACTTATCAAGCCGGAGGGTATCAGGACCGCTACGGTTACTGCGGTGGTTGATACTGGGGCAATGCACTTGGTCATTAATGAGAAACTGCGCGAAAAACTGGGGCTTGAAATAAAAGAGGAGAAATACGTCCTTGTTGCCAACGGCCAGCGGGTACACAGCAAAGTAACAGATGCGGTGGAAGTCCATTGGAAAAACCGGGAAACCATCGTGCAGGCAGTGGTAATTCCCGAGGCTCCCAGCATCCTCATGGGCGCCATAGTCCTTGAGGGCATGGATCTGATGGTCAACCCGGTGACCCAAGAAGTGGTAGGAGTCCATGGCGATAAAGAAGAGCATTACGTGTTGTAGAAGAAGTTGGTAGTGGTTAGCCCGACCACTAAAATATGATTTTAGTGGTCGGGTAGTGGATAGTGGTTAGAAAAGAGACTGCTATCCATTCCCCACTACCCCTACTTCGCTGACTTTTTAAGCATAAAGGTATCTTGACAAAATCTCAAAAAAAACAATAAATTATGTAACTAACTACAACCAATGCTGTTACAGTAATAATAAATACACATTCGTCTAATGTGGCAGAATTTTTCTTATAAGGAGCTAATCATGAACAAACCACGCGCCGTACCGGGATGGTGTCCTTTTTACGACAGTTCGTTCGACAAATGTTACCTGGCGGAAACCACCCCGTCATCGGGCACCCGTGACCAAAAATGCAAGTCTGACTCAAGGTGCAAAACTTGCGGCAATTATGAAGCCTGGAAAAGCGGCAGTAATTATAGGGGGAAGTAGGGAGGATCTTATGGATAAATATCCTCATCCTCATAATTGTGGGAATTGTAAGCATTGGTCTGGTATATACCCTAATAGTTTGGTTGGCGATGGTAGGTCGTCATGTGACAATAAAAGAGCACCTGATTATCAAAGTAATCTGCGTAGGGACTATAAATGCATATTCTGGGAAGAAGATAACCGTTATGAAGAAGCCAAACGCAGAGAGGAAGAAGCCAAGCGCAGAGAGGCGTACGAGAAGACTCATCCTGTTAAAGGCTCAGAACTGTATGAATACCAAATGAGAATTATAAGAGAATTAAGAAGAAAGAAATGAGTGAGGAAATAACGCCAGAAGACACAACAACGCCAGAAAATGCAGATGCGTATTTCGAACGAGGCAAAGAGTACTACGCCAAAAACGAATATGAACTTGCCATTGCGGATTTTGAGATGGCTTTGAAGTTAAATCCCGATTGCAATATTAGCCGTGATCTTATTAAGATGGCAAAAGCCAGTAAGACGCATGCAAAATTAAGGAAACTGGATATAAAGTTAAAAGGTAAATGGTATAGCATTTTAGCAGGGAAACCCACATCCATCCCCAATAGAAGGATCTATTTACTGAGTGCCAGGGACGAAGAATATGATTATTCTTTATGGCTTATTGAAATTGATGATGATAACGAGGAAATAATCCATTCATGGCCTTATGAATGTCCGGATGCTGAAAAATTGGAATTGTTAAAAGAGTTACTGGAAGAATTCATCGCAACAGCTTTTGATTGAAATATGCTGTGAATTATTGACTTGATGTATATTTTGTAACCTCCGTCTGCATACCAGCGAGATTTTCTTTATACGTCTGATTCTTCGGATCAAGCCGTACAGCTTCGGTAATATCGGCAATGGCATTTTTCCAGTCCTTTAATCCATAATAAGCAAGACCGCGATAGTTGAATAATGACGCATTTTGGGGAGAAAGATTAATCGCAAAATGAAAGTCGGCAAGAGCTTTTCCCCAGTCTTTTAATCCAGAATAAGCAATACCGCGATTTATGACATATCTCGCATTATGAGGAGCAATATTAACTGCTACATTAAAGTCATTAAGCGCCCCGTTATAATCATCTTTATTAAGTTTAACCAGACCACTGCTGTTTGGGGCACCGGCTTTAGCATCGGCTAGGTTCTTTTTAAACATTTCATTTTTCGGCTTGAGTTGTACCGCTTTGTTAAAATCGGCAATGGCTTTATCCCATTCCTCCAAACGATAATAAGCAAGACCGCGGTCTCTTATATAAATCGCATTATAAGGAGATGCATTAACCGCCTTGGTAAAGTGGAATACAGCTTTTTCATAATTGTTTTTTATTTTTTGAGCAGACAGTTCCTCTACAAAATTAGTGACATCTGCGGAGATATTACCGGTTGTTTCGGCGCTCTTACCCTCAAGAGCGGCAAGACCTCTCTTGTTGTCCGCATCACCTAGCTCCCTGATTGAAGCGCCTATACCTATGAGTAATGATGCTAATAGATAGAGAAGAAGATCAGCACTTAAATTATAATTTATTATCATAATACCCGCCACAATCAGGCCAAGAGCAAAAATAAATGCGGCAACCGGATAGCTGTTCCTAAATCTCCCCATAAACAAAGAATTGAACAGGTAGTGTAGTGCCATTAAAAAAATAATACCCCACAGAACGCTTATAAGAACAGCAACTATAGTTGTACTTGTAGCAATTTTCACATCACCATTAAGCAGATACTGGTCAAATGCCACCTGTTCTATTTCATCGATCTGGTAAGCTAAGCCTTCCGGATTGGGGCGAGGAAGAAAACTAACGATAGGTAGGAGGTCGATGACATCATCTCTTACGAAGGAAGTGGCTAAGTTGAAAGCGGAAGAAAATACGTTACCTGCTGTCTTTTCGTTCAGCGAAACCGATATCATATACATCTTTCCCGCGCTCATTGCAAGCGTATTGTTTAGCTTTTTAGCTGACCAACCCGTCTGCGAATTGGAGTATTCAAAGATAAAAGTACGCTCACCGGCAGGTACAAGCAGAGTTGCGGCTTTTGTGTTCGTTGACCATGTCCTAAACCAGCCCCGCTTTTTACCATCAATTCGATTGACCTTTACATTCGCGGGAATAATTAATACCGCACATTCTTCCTTAACCTTATTTTTATCGAATGGAGGGAGAGTCTTGACATCTTTTTTTGAGCATCCGAATAGGACAACCCCCAATAACAATACGGCAAACGTATACAAAATTCGTCTTTTAATCATTATCTGAATTCCCCCTTTACTCGGCGTAGGTATGCCATTGTCGTTCCTGTGGCAATACGCCCATGCCCTTATTATTGCATAAATCGCATATCATTACTATACTACAAACACATGGAAATTGATGACCCAAGGGTTAAGAAGAACATAGCCGAGCTGGCGAAGACACTGGCAAAAACCAGAGATGCGGGCTTTATTGCGGAACTACTGCGCTGTCTGCTTACACCGGCGGAAGTGGCGGATATTGCCGCACGGTGGGCGCTGGTTAAGGCGCTCAAACGGAAAATTCCCCAGCGGAAAATCGCCCAGGATTTGGGCGTTTCCCTGTGCAAAATCGTGCGCGGTTCGCGGGAGCTTAAAAAACCCGGTTCGGCTTTTAACAGCAAGGAGATATCATCGTGAAATGTGAACGTTATGGCTACGATTTTATTCCGCCGGAATTCCTCCCCTCAGGCAAAGACGAATACTGGCGGCGCAATGAACAGATTGACGCGCTTGCTCCGGAAAACAAAAAAAACCGGCGCGCGCTCACTTCCGCCGAAATTGAGATACTGGAACGAAACGGGAATACCTGTTCCAACTGGAATAACTTTTTAGTCGGCGATCCCTTTGATCCCTCGCTGATACGCAACTCCGCCTTTTACGGTTTGGTCAGATTGGGGGCGCTCAGCCCCGTACTGCTCAAGCACCATGATTTCTGCGTTCCCGCCGGCATACGGAACAGCACGATCATCTCCTGCGACATCGGCGGCGATACCGCGATTCAGGACTGCGCCTATATTTCCCATTACATCATCGGCGGCGGCTGTATCCTTTCCTGCATCAATGAAATGCAGACCACCAACCACGCCAAGTTCGGCAACGGCGTGCTCAAGGACGGCGA
>JAIRUO010000066.1 GCA_031254385.1 Treponema sp.
ACCGATGAAGGTATGGTTACGCTGGCCAAACTGACACACTGAGAGAACGCGCTATTTCCGATAGACGTTACCGAGGAGGGTATGGTTATGTTGGTCAGGCTACTGCAACTCTCGAAGGCATTGTCTCCAATAACCGTTACTGAAGAACCAATAGCTACGCTGGTCATACTTTTACACCCATAGAATGCATGATCTCCAATAGACCTTACAGAAGTCGGTATGCTTATGCTGGTCAAATTGCTGCACCTCCAGAACGCGCTATTTCCAATAGACCTTACCGATGAAGGTATGACATAAGTTACTGCCTGTTTACCAACGGGATATGCGATGATTGTTTGTATAGCCTTATCAAACAGAACGCCGTCAACACTTGCGTAAGCAGGATTACTGCTGTCTACGGTAATGTCTGTCAAACTGTCGCAACTAACGAACGCTCTATCTCTAATAGAAATTACCGATGCAGGTATGGTTAGGTTGGTTAAACTCCTACACCCAGCGAACGCATTGTTCCCAATAGACGTTACCGATGAAGGTATGGTTACGCTGGTTAAACCGCCGCATACATTGAACGCCTTATCCCCGATAGATGTTACCGAGGAAGGTATGGTTACATTTTTCAAATTCCAGCACCAATTGAACGCACTATCACCAATGGATGTTACCGAGGATGGTATGGCGTATGTTTCTGCTTGTTTTCCCCGAGGATATAGTATGATGGTTCGCATTGATTTGTCAAACAGAACGCCGTCAACGCTTGCGTAAACGGGATTATTGCTGTCAACGGTAATGCCTGTCAAATTTGTGCAGCCTTCAAACGCCCTATCACCAATAGATGTTACCGAGGAAGGTAAGGTTACGCTGGTCAAATTAGTGTAAGAAGGGAATACCAGATCACCAATGGCCGTTACCGGTAACCCTTCAATTTGCCCGGGTATGTTAAGCGTTCTGGCCCCTCCGGTATACCTGGTAATGGTTACGCTTTTACCGTCAACAATCTCATAAGCAAGATTGGCTGGTACAGAGCTGTTCTGCGCATATAACACAGTACCCAGCAAGAGAACCATAAGTATCAATGCAGCTTTTTTCATACATTAACCTCTTTGCTTTAGGCGACAAGGTATACTCAACCGAGCCGCATAGCGGCGTCGTATCAACGATACGCGGTTCCCCTCTTGATGTCGCTGTAACTAAAGCTTTAGCTTCGGATGCTTCGCATCCGACGAATGCGCAACATTCGTCTATGCTGTAAATCCGCAAGGAGGCGGATTTACAGCAAGTATACAGCCAATGGCTGGTTTTAGGCAAGAGGACGCGTGGCGGTGACTATCACCTTTTTTTTATAAACACGGATTAGGAGTGCGGAATGCTTAGCTCTCTGCTCTCCGCATGGCCTTTATGCTCCGGGTATTGCATGGTATACTTGATTCATGACTGTCATCATCAATGAGTCGGCATTAAAACACGAGGGTATAACCGAAGAAGATATACACCGGGCATTATCGCTCCCCTTGGCTGACCGCCTGTTGCCAAAATACCAAAATAAGTACCTACTCATTGGGTTTGACCGGAATGGCAACTTACTTGAAATCATGTATAATATCAGGGTCGATGGAAGTTATAATGTCTTTCATGCCATGAGATGCAGGAAAGAATTTTATTATTTAGCGGAGGAAAGCAGTTATTATGTCTGACATGACTGAACAGGAAGCATGGGAACTGGACGATTTTTTGACTAAAACTACACCAGTGGTAAGCCCCACTGTCGAGGGGCCGTTTATCAAGCACCGTAATATGATGGTCATACTTGACCAGTTATCAGCGCAATACCTTACGGCGAAAATGCTGGCAACTAAGCAGAGCCCCACCGAAATCATCAGCGATATGATCCGCCGTGAAATGGGTCTTGCGAGTACAGCCCAAACATAAATGGTAACGCACGGTAGCTGATACCAAATTTGCTAACTCTGCTCCCTGCTCCCCGTTCCCTTTATTTTCTACCCGCTTTCAGCATCTTCTGAAAAGCCTGATCCGGATTTTTCATTTCTTTTGAACCTCGGGTAATTTTGCAGAGAGAGAGCCCCAATATCCTGGCAATTTCGCGCTGGGGGATTTTCTGTTCAAGGGCTTTTACCAGGGCCCAGCGTGCGGCAATGTCCGCGGCTTCGGCAGGGGTTAAGAGGCGGCGGAGAAAGTCTTTGATAAGCAGAGGTTCTTTTGTTTTCGCAAGGGCCAAAGCAAGCTCAGACAGGTTTTCTTCCACACGCGGGTCATCTGTTTTCATATACTTGATTATAGCCTCTGCCGCTACAGCAACTCAAGGAGTTCTTCTGGTTTGTCTATGATCTGTCTGGCCCCTGCCTTAAGTATGGTGTCACGAGAGCGGTAACCCCAGCTTACGCCAAGGGGAAAGCAGCCGGAAGTTACAGCCGTCTCTATATCTACTTCGGAGTCACCGACAAAAACAACATCAGCCGGGTTAAGGTTCAATTCTACCAGCAAATCCCAAACGCAGGCAGGATCGGGCTTACGCGGCCTACCCCTGACTTCACCCTGTACTATGTTAAAAGTTCCCTGGGGAAAAAGGCCGGCAACTACAAGCTGAGTTGTGGGGTCGGGTTTATTTGTAAGGACTGCGGTTTTGATCTTTTTTCTTGGCAATTGCGCCACTAACTCCAGTATGCCCGGATAGGGTTTCGTATAAACAAGCGGCGCAGCGCTGTAGAATTGTATAGCGTCATCCGCAACCAGCGAGGCCCTTTCTTCATTGCGTATGTCTTCAGGAAGGCAGAGGAAGGCCAGTCGGCGTATGCCCCACCCTACTTTGTCTCTGTATTCTTCTGTTTTAACCAGAGGAAGCCCGTGCTTTTCCAATGCCCTGTTCATGGAAGCGGCTATGTCTTCCAGAGTATCGATAAGAGTGCCGTCAAGATCAAAAATTACGCCTTTGTGTTTCATGGTGATATTTTACTAATTAACCGGAAATGAATCAAAGCCCGCATTCTTCAATTCCGCGATTGTCCTGTTTACATTCTGTCCAGCCGGGACATTCACAGCCCAGTAATCAATGCCATTAACCCTTCTGGTGGTAATAACAGAAGTAAAGCCAGCGTTTAGGAGCCTTTGGGCAAGGGCCTTTGCGTTATTTTCCACGCTGAATAATCCGGTTTGAAGCATAACGGAATTGTCCGCTATTGCAGTCGGTACGGCTGTCGCGGTCGGCGCGACCGGAGTCGGCGTGGCTACCACAGTAGGTGCGGGCGGAACTTCTTGTCTTGCAATAACAGGAGCTGCTGGGCTGGAACTGTCCCTGGGGCTAAAGAAAAGCCATTGGGGGGTAATGGCCGCTATTACTCCGTTTGTGTCTCTGGCGATTTCTGCTTCTGGGCTTCGCGGGTATGATCCAAGGAGCCTGTTTTTCCAGGCCGCATCATCAGAGGCTTTCCAGAGCGTGTAATATATACGGCTGAGTAAACCGGCGTATCCGGGGTTATCGACTAATGCGCTTAAAGCATTGGGGTTGCCGTTTCCAAAGACCTCGATCTGGGCGCTAAGATAAAGGGCGGACTCCATGATGCCCCAGTCACTGGCAGAAGAAATCAAAGTCCTTAATTCCGCGCTGGCCCTTTCATATTCACCCATAGAAATGAGCAGCTTTATTGCTTCTAGCCAGGCATTGTCATCACGTATGCCGCTTTGCGCGTTTATAGCGGCACTCCAGGTTTCAAAAGCCTTTTCCCTATTTCCGGAAAGCTGGTAAAGCCTTGCAAGCTGATATAAAGCATCTTGCCTTTGGGCCGGGTTAGCTGCAAGTCTTTCCAGCCTTTCAATCTCCGGTGCCAAAAAAACGCTCTGCGCATCAAGGCGCACAAAAAATCCCATAAACAGCACTAAAAACAAAGCGCAGTACAATTTGCTGCACTTTGCTCTTTGTTCATTCCTCATTCCTAATTCCTCATTCCTAATTTTAATCAATCCCATAAGGCCCGTTTTCTCCGGGTATTTGATCGCTAGTTGAAATTGAAGCTTTCTTGTTTTTCTTTTTGGACTCCTTAGGATCATTTAGTTCATTTGGAGGATTTTTCTTTCTCCTTATGAGCGCAATAAGAGGAAAGGAACATATTATTCCGATGAATAATGAAACAAGTGCAGTTATATAAACCGGTACATCTTTTATACTGTTGTTTTCACCAAACCAATAATTTATATCACATTTATTATCCAGATTGACGCCAATAAAAATAAGAAAGATGGCAAAAACTAATAGAAACCCGATAAGGCGCATCATAAAAACCTCTGTTAGTCCAAAAGCTGTATATTCCCGGCACGAAAGGTATTTCCCTTAAGGGATTTTAAGGTGAGCCTGCCAAAACGGCCAATCCAGGAGCTATCCCCAGGAACAACTGCCATTTCATCCCTTTCTGTACGTGTTATTAATTCATCGGCATTTTTTCGGGAAATTCCTTCAATAAGTACGACTGACTCTGTCTTTAGGCGGCCTTTCAGGAGTTCCGCCGTATGCTTTTTCTGAAGATCAATGACCCTGGCCAGGCGTTTCCGCTTAATTTCATCAGGAATACGATCAGGCAGGCCAAAAGCGGCTGTCCCTTCCCTTGGGTTATAATGGTACATATAGGAATATAGGAATTTGACTTCTTCCATCAGATTAAGGGTTTCTTCCAGATCTTCTTCGGTTTCGCCGGGAAAACCGACTAGTATATCCGTAGAAAGGGTTATATCCGGCATTGCCGCACGAAGCTGCGCAACCAGGCTCAGGTAGTGCTCCCTGCTATAACGGCGGTTCATGGCCTCCAGTATGCGGTTTGAGCCGTGCTGGACGCAAAGGTGAAGATGGCGGCAGAAAACCGGATTATCCGCCATTATGCGTATAGCGTCCAGGGAAAGATCCTTGGGGTGGCTCGAAAGAAAGCGCACCCACTTAATTGGGGTTTTCTCAATCTCGCGGGCAATGAGTTCCAAAAGGCCGGGGAAATTAAGTATAGCTTCCCCTTCCCATTTGTATGAATTTACATTCTGTCCTAGCAGGGTTAGCTCCCTCACCCCTTTTTCCGCTGCCATTAGAATTTCGTTTACTATATCAGCCGGATTCCGGGATACTTCCCTGCCCCGGACATAAGGGACTATGCAATAAGAACAGTAATTATTGCAGCCGTGCATTATGGGAACAAAAGAACGAAATGCGCCTGCTTCCAGATGGGAGGAAGAAAAAGCAAACTTAGGTTTTTCTTCGGTCTCGATAAACTCTGTACCGCGCTCAACCGCCTCAAGGATAAGGGGGAAGCGAGAACGGGCAGATGTGCCCATCACATAATCAAGGGCCGGAAATTGTATTCTAAAATCCTCTCCCAACCGCTCGGCCATGCAGCCTGCCAGCACAAGGGTAAAATGCCTGCGTTGTTTTTTCTTAAGCGCCGTATAATGGGCAAGGCGACCCAGGACCCTTTCTTCCGCAGTATTCCTTACGGAGCAGGTATTGAGGAGAATGAGGTTCGCATCATCGGCGGTTTCCGCCTCTATCCAGCCCTTTTCCCTAGCCGCCAGTTTTAACGCCGCAGACTCCGCCAGATTCATCTGACAGCCGTAAGTTTCAAAGAAGAACTTCACTTGACTTTTTCGGAAATTTCTTACGGGGGCTCAATTTTTGCAGTGGGTCAGCATATATTCCCGTAATGCTGTGTTTATTCTAGTCTGATATCCCTTCCCGAAAGAACGGAACCACTCCAAAACATCGGCATCGTAATTTATTTTTACCGGTATTTTAACTGGCCGGTAAAGGGAACGGTTTAGCAATTTTGCAGGCACAAACCGGGCCAGTTGTTCCTGTGTCAAAGGGGGCATATCTGAAAAGTCTATATCTTTATCCTTCATTTTCTTGAGTTTTCTTATACGCTGTTCATCAAGTGGTGGTAAATCTTCAAGAGTTCTTTCCACTATTGCCATAATATGCCTCCTGTTCACGTTTGGTTGCGCGCCTGGCTGAAATAACCCGCACTGTCTCTTTATCGGGCTCTGTTTCTACTACAAACAAAACTACTCCCGCTACAGATCCAAGAAAGATCCACCGAGGCTCATTCAAACTATGTTCTTCGTCAAAAAAATCTAACCGGTCAGGGTCATACCAAGCGCGGACAGCATCATCGAAATCAACCCCATGCTTCTTTATATTGGCCCGGTTTTTATTTTCGTCCCATATAAATTTGACCATGTTTTCATACCTATAAAAATATACCTTTAAGAAATAGTTATGTCAACATTACATGGACTATATCTTCGTGTCTTTGTGAGAAAATTTGGGGATTGGCCCGAAGACCAGGGCTTCATCCTTCGTTCCGTTTTTTAAGGCCCCAAAGAAACTTGATGCCGTTGACTATACCTATGGCCAGGAGTCCCAGGGAAGTGATGTTCAGGAGGGCACCGGCAAAGGGCTTTATTACTGTAGGGCCAACGTGGAATAGCAATTTGAGAGCACCGGCAATAGTAAGGATGGTTCCCGGCTTTTTGCCTTCCTTCTCCTTGGAAACAAGACCGCTTATTCCTATGCCACCTATAATAAGGGCAAAAATGACACCTAAAGGTAGGAGGCGGGCGCTGAATATATGCATAATTAACAGCAGTATGCCGCCGGCGATTTCGGCTACAGCCGCAACTCCCTGTTTTGCCAGGGCATTGGTTGAGATAGATTCTTTTATAGGCTCTATATCGTTCATTACTAACCTCCCGTATATTCGGCAAAGGCAAAGGCGCTATGGTTATGGATACTCTCAAAATTCTCCGCTTCTACCGAGAAACGCGGAAATTGGTTAAGTTCCTTGATAGTATTATACACATCTCTTACTAAATCTTCAACAAACCTTGGATTGTCATAGGCATGTTCGGTAATGAATTTTTCATCTTCCCTTTTTAGTATTGAATACACAGGGCTGGAAGCGACTCTTTCTACAATGTCGATAATGTCTTCTATCCAGAAGAAGGGCCCAAGCTCAAGTTCAACCGTAACATTCCCGCGCTGGTTATGGGCGCCCCTATCGGAAATAGCCTTGGAACAGGGGCATACCGTGGTAACCGGTACTGAGACAGCCACGGTAAAGTGCCTGTCTTTTTTTATGCTGCTTCCGTAAACTTCATTCGCAGCTATTGCTTGCGGCTTTGCGCTTACCCGCCCCTGATAGCGGCAGCGGTATGACATCATTCCTGCCAGCCCCGATACAGGCGCTTTTTTTTCTATAAAATAGGGGAACTCGATAGAACCATAAGCGGATTCCGCTTCAAGCTCGGTGCGGATGGCAGAAAGCATTTCCATAAACCGAGGCATGGAAAGATCTTCGCGGTACTGATGAAATATCTCTATAAACCTGCTCATGTGAGTACCCTTAAATTGCCGGGGAAGATCGGCAAAAAGGTCCACCCTGGCAGCGGTATGCTGAACCTTCTTTACCTTATCAAGCACCTGGATAGGATATTCAAGGCCCTTTACCCCCACCTTTGCCAGCGGGACATTGCGGTTATCTTCCTGGTTCTGAACGTCCGGTATGGTGTCAGTCACCTTTTTGCTCCGCGGCAAGAACCACGTTTTGCATGAGCATGGCAATGGTCATTGGCCCTACCCCGCCGGGTACGGGCGTGATCCAGCCTGCTTTTTCTATAAGGCCATCATAATCCGTGTCTCCTTCCAGGCGGAAGCCTTTTTTCTTTGAGGCGTCCGTTATGCGATTTACACCGACATCTATTACAGCCGCACCTGCCTTAACCATATCCGCAGTTATCAGGCCGGGCCTGCCCGCGGCGGCAATCAGTATGTCTGCCTGCCGGGTAAAGTGCGACAAATCCGAGGTTCCGGTATGGCAAATTGTAACTGTCGCGTTATGCTCCCTGCGTATCAAAAGATTAGCCATAGGCTTTCCTACAATGTTAGAACGCCCAACAATTACTACATTCTTTCCGGCAACGGGTATTTCCCATTCCTTTGCCTTTAATAGATGAATTATGCCCATAGGCGTGCAGGGGATAAATCCGGGTTTTTCCAGAATAAGGTTCCCCATTGAAACGGGATGAAAGCCGTCCACGTCCTTTGCGGGATCGATCGCGCAAATCACCTTGTTTTCGTCAATGTGGGAAGGCAATGGAAGCTGAACAAGGATGCCGTGTACTTTAGTATCCGCATTGAGCGAAGCGATTACAGCTAAAAGTTCTGCCTCGGTAGTCTCGGCGGGAAGCCTCAAGTCCCGGTCTTCCATGCCTGTTTCGGCTAACGCCTTTTTCTTGCCTGTCACATAAGAGACGCTGGCGGGATTCTCCCCTACCAGAATCACCGCAAGGCAGGGAATTATTCCTCGGTCCTTTAGTTTATTTGTCCGCAGTTTTAACCTGTCTCTTACTTTCTCCGCTGTTTTTTTACCGTCAATGATGATAGCCGCCATGCATACTCCTAAGAAACATCCTCTTCCATATTAAACAAAGGAACAATGATCATGAATCTGCCCCGTATTACCCGTATAGAAAAATTTTCTTTAACTGTCCTGTTGCTGATTCCAAAACTCCCCCGGTTCCAGTTTAGGCTGTTAAGTGGCCACCTAAGACCAGAGCTTTCCGCTTCCCAGTAGCCTTCGCCCAAAGGGAAAATCGAAACCTGTGTTCCCGCAGGCATATCCAGATTTAACTCATCGTCTGAAATACTGGATTCCTGATGTATCAATGACGAGTCTAGGCAGCGCACATCTTCCATGTCGGTTACCCAGCGGTCAGGGAATTTTTCACGCTCAAAAAGGGATCGGAGAGCTAAAAGGTGATCGAGCCTGCCTCCCCCTCCCCCTGCTATAACCACCCTGGTGCAACCCATTTCCCATAAAAGATCAAGCGCAAGTTCCGTGTCCGTATTATCCTTGTCTTTGGGAAAACGCCGCACCCTTTCCGCAGGGTACTTTTCAAGACGCTTTAAGCTGTCCAGGGAATCCATGTCCCCGACGATCCAATCGGGCTTGACGCCAGCGTTTTCTGCGACCTTGAGGCCCGAGTCTGCCGCAACAATAATATCCGCCTCCTGAGCCAGAAAGTGGCAATAACCCGGTTCAGGCCCTTCTCCTCCGATGAACGCAAGACCTTGCAATTATCTCTCCTATTTGCGTACCGACAATAGTATAGTATATTAGCCCTTAATGGGCAATGTATTTGGAAAACCTTTCACAATTCACCCTGTACTAAAGGAAGTTGCCTCAATATTTTCTAATGAAGGCAAACAACTCTATCTTGTAGGTGGTGCTGTACGCGACAGCCTCAGGGGTTACAAGGCCCACGACTGGGATCTGGCCACTGACGCCCTGCCCGAAGAAGTGATTTCTATGTTCGGCAAACGCAGGAACAAAAGCCCCAAGGCTAGCAGCAGCCGCGCAGAGAATCTGCCTCCAGGCTGTTTTGTGGTTCCTACAGGCATCAAGCACGGCACTGTTACAGTCCATTACAAAGGCCGGATTATGGAAGTAACTACCTTTCGCACAGAGTCGAATTACAGCGACGGCCGCAGACCCGATAAAGTTGAATTCGGCGCTACTATTGAAGAGGACCTTTCGCGCCGTGACTTTACCATGAATGCCATTGCCTATAAGCTCCCGGACGGCCCCCTGGTTGACCCTTTTGGCGGAAAGGCTGATATCAAGGCCCGCATAATACGCACCGTAGGCAAGGCGGAAGAGCGTTTTTCCGAAGACGGGCTCAGGCCGCTAAGGGCAGTACGTTTCGCGAGCCAGCTTGACTTCAAGCCTGATGAAAAGCTCCTTGAGGCCATACCTGCCGCTCTTCCCTTATGCGCACAGGTCGCTTCAGAAAGAATAAGAGATGAACTTGACAAAATAATAAACAGCGCCAAGCCTTCAATTGGATTTCTCCTAATGGAAAAAACCGGATTATTGGAACTGCTGGTTCCAGAACTGATGCAATGCCGGGGCATCGAACAGAAGGGCTTCCACCGCTTTGACGTGCTGGATCATTCGCTTTTGGCGCTGGATTACGCTGCGAAAAACGACATGCCCCATGAAGTACGGCTGGCCAGTTTGTATCACGATCTAGGAAAACCCGCTACAAGGAAGCTGGATGAAGCTGGTCACTGGACTTTTCATCAGCATGAAAAAGAATCTTCCCGGCTGGCCCGGATCATTCTTCTTCGTTTCAAGTATCCCAGGGCCGTCATCGAAAAAGTCTGCCATTTAATAGAAGAACACATGTTTTTTTATGAGGATAACTGGAAGGACTCGGCAGTCCGCCGTTTTATTATCCGCGTTGGCGAAGAAAACCTTAACGACCTATACAAAGTGCGGCAGGCTGACAGCTTTGCCCTGGCCGGAAAAGAAAGCCCTCCGGACTCTCTGCTTCCCCTTGTTTACAGGGTGGACGCAATTCTGGCTGAAAAAAAAGCTCTGACCCTCAAGGATCTAGCCATTTCAGGTAACGATCTGACCACTGCCGGAATCAGCCCAGGCAAGCGCATGGGCCTCATCCTAAAGGAACTGCTGGAAGCAGTACTGGACGACCCAGATCTTAATACCAGGGAGAAGCTTTTGGAAATTGCGCTGAAGTTGAACCAGTAAAGTATTTAGTAACTCACCTTACGCAAAAATAAAAAAGGAACCACGGATTATGCGGATACCCACGGATTAACACGGATAAATATCAAATTTTAATTCTCTTATCCGTGCAATCCGTAATAATCCGTTTAATCCGTGGTTAAATTCTAATCCCTTCAGGGCGACAGCGCTTCCCAGGCTAGGCGGGCGGCTTCCTGCTCGGCGCTTTTTTTGTTGCGCCCAGTTCCGGGGCCGTAAACCTTGTCGTTTACTGTGACTTCGGTCCAGAAAAGCCTGGCGTGTTCTGGGCCTGAGCGTTTAATCAGACGGTAAACAGGGTAGGTCTTAAAGTGCTTTTGGGAATACTCTTGCAGTATGGATTTATAGTCCTTGTGATGGCGGTCTTCAAGAACCCGGCTTATTTCTTCTTCGAGAAAATTACTGACAAAAGAGAATGCGGCACCAAAACCAGAGTCCAGGTACAGAGCGCCTATGAGCGCTTCCATGGCATCGGCAAGGATGGCCTTTTTCGTCCTGCCGCCGGAATTCTCCTCGCCCTTTCCCAGTAAAAGAAGGGTGTCAAGCTGAAATTCCAGAGCCACGCCGGATAGTATATCCTCCGAGACTACTACGGACTTGATTTTGGCAAGCTCTCCTTCGGGCTTTTCCGCGAATTTTTCATACAGGAGGGTTGCCGCGACTGTTCCTAATACCGAATCTCCAAGGAATTCCAGCCTTTCGTTGTTTACCCTAAGGCCGGATTCATTGGATACAGAACGGTGCATGAAAGAAAGGTTTAACAGATCCAGATTTTTGAACCGGATTCCTGCGGATTTAACAAAAGCTGTTAAAACCTTCTTTCTAGCAGGGTCAATAGGAAGAATTCCTTGGGGGATTTTCCTGTTGACCCCTAAAAAATGTTTATTTTTGCTGGGACTTGATATAGTCGTAGGCGTCCCGGACAGTTTCAAATTCATTGGCCTTCTCATCCGGAATAGTGATGCTCATCTCTTCCTCAATGGCGTAGACCAATTCGTATGTGTCCAGGCTGTCGGCGCCAAGGTCCTGACGGAATGACGCGTCCAAAGTTATTTTGGCCTCGTCAACATCCAGTTTATCAGCAATCAGTTTTTTCATTTTTTCAAACAGTTCGTCCATTTCTTTCTCCCTTAGATGTTATACCTTCGACTCAGGAAGGATTACTTGTTTGCCCCTATAAAATCCGCATTTGGGGCCTACACGGTGCAATAGAACACGGTTACCGCAGTTACCGCATTCTATCATATTTGGGGCGGTAAGCTTCATATTGATAGTCTGCCGCCGGCTCGTCCTGGCCTTTGATGTTTTGTATCTGGGTACTGCCATTTCTATAACCTCTCTTCAAATATACAAACTAGACATTACTGTGTCAACTTAACAAAATCCCCATTAAATGTCAATCTCCCTAATAGTGCCTAGACCTGGGCGAATTTCATCTTTAGAGCCTCCTCGACAATGGGGGGCACCATGCCGGAAACATCACCGTGAAAAGAAGCCAGTTCCCTGATAGT
>JAIRUO010000088.1 GCA_031254385.1 Treponema sp.
TTGAAACAGATCATAGTTTGGGTCTCCCTCTTCAAAGTTGATGTCTTCCTTTATTTTAAAGCACACATTTGGGAATAACGGCGATTCACCTTTGCCCAAGCCTTTTTCATAAGCAAGCAAAAAACATTCTGTAACCATTCTGCCCGCTTCGCTTGTATCTGTGCCAAGATTGATGCTCGAAAAGGGAACCTGCGCCCCAGCCCTTGAGTGCATGGTGTTGAGATTGTAAATAAACCCTTCCATAGCCTGAAAGGTTTCTTCTTTGGTACGCTCTTGCGCCAGGGCTTTTATTTTTTCTTCATCAGCAGATAGTCCCAATTTTTTGAGGTTATTGTGTATAAGCTGCTCCTGCTTTTTATTTTCAAGATCAACATAAGTGGCCATATCTCTATCAAAGTACGCAAAAGATTGTCCGCCGTGCATATCATTCTGGTTGCTCTGTAAAACAATCGCCGCAAGCGAGGTAGCGGTTTTAATTCCCTTGGGGGAACGTATATAGCCGTGTCCGTTGTTAAACCCTTCACGCAACAACTGATCCAGAGGAATTTGTAGACAGGTCAATGTCTTTCCGTACCATGATAGATCATGGATATAGATATCGCCGTTTATATGCGCCCTGGCTTCTATCTCCGGGAGGACGCGTTTTAAGTAATAATTTTTGGAAGCGACTTCTGATATTTGCAGCACCTTTGCCGAAGGTGAATTGCCGACATTGGCGTTATCTCGGTTTGTCTCCTGCAAAATTTCAGAGACGGCGTTCATCATTTCGCTTCGCGCTTCTCTTAATCTGGAACGGTTTTCGCGGTATAAAATATAGGACTTGGCTACCTTTGCGCGACCTCTTTCTATCAAAACAGTTTCAACCAAATCTTGCACATTTTCGACAGTAAAGTTGTCTTCTTTATATTGCTGTTTTATTTTTTTTATTACTTCCAGCGTTAATTCCACTGCAAGCTGACGGTCTGCTTCTTCCGAAGCCTCAAGACATTTGAAAACCGCATCTGTAATTTTACCTTCATGAAACGCCTGTGTTCTCCCGTCTCTTTTTATAATAGATGCAAACATTGTATATCCCCTCCCGTTGACAATACAACCAAAAAAATCCTGAACGTAATTATCCCTTAAAACCTTACGCTTCTAAGGTTCTAAATAGAGAAAAACGCGCTGATAAGAAAACGATTTTTTCTCAAGGCCCAATCCTCGAAGCCTGAAAAATGATTGATCGCATACGCAACCAATGTATACCAAAGTCTCCTGGCTTATGGGCCTGCCCGACCACTTGCAAGTGGTTGGGCGATTCCTCTGCCGGCCTTCCCACCCATCACCTAAATTTTAGGAGTCGGACAGTGACCGTTTGAAACTAAAGTTTATTGGACTAAAGTTCCTGGGCAGAATCTTCCCAATTACAGTTACGGGATAGCGAGGGAATGGGAACCTGGGAACTTATCAGTTCCACGGTTCTACACCCTACTTCCTTTGAAATATACAACTATATTTATAGATCAGTTTATGTGTTTTGTCAAGGGGCAAATTAATTTTGACTTGCCATGAGTGTATAAAATATCATACATATAGGTAACGCCCCAGTGCCTGACACCGTTTTCTCCATGTGTACTTGTTTAAGTTAGGCGAATAATGCTATAAGAGGAAAGCATTGAGAAACAAAATATCATAATAGTCAAATATGACAAAAAATATACTGATGATACGGTACTCATGAAGCGAGCAAGCAAGGAAAAAGCTATAGGTCAGAAAGATATACATTCATTTCTTGAGCATAAAAATTATTTAAATGAAGTATTATGTAAAAACTATGAGGTATATATAGCTATTCAGAATGAAAAAGTGATTGGTATAATTGTTTTTAATGAAACAGAAGTAAATCAGTTGTATATTCATAATGACTATCAGGGAAGAGGCATAGGAAAAATATTATTAGATATTGCAAAAAATAAGTCTACTGGTAAATTGACGCTGTTTACATTTGAGGTCAATCACAAAGCGCAAAGATTTTATGAACGAAATGGATTTAGAATAATTGGAAGAAATTATAAGAACGAGGAAAATCTTAATGATATAAAATATGAATGGATACAAGAAAATAAAACATGAGGTCTTTTTACTTTAATAAATAGCAGCTCGTATATGCGATTGTCTGTTTGCCGTAATTGTACGGAATACCCGATAATTCGCACACTTTGCTTACCCACAAGCCATAAGCTTCCATTGAGGATATGGATTTGTCAGGGAATCGACACGGAGCATCCGGATATGTGCAAGTTTCACAAATAGTACAGGTTCCTGCGCCCATGGGCAGTATATCATCGTAACGTTCTTTTAATTTTTCGATCAAGGCGGCAAAATTCTTTTTGTGCATTCCCCCTGTGGTCTGAATGGTATCGTAATCAAAATCGTCTTCCATTTTTCCAATGGTTTGGACTATAATCCCATACGAGTATTGCGCGGCACGTTCTGCCGCTTCCTCAATACTGCCGCAGCCAGGCGGGCAACGCCAATTTTTTCCAAATTGATGGCAACGGTCTACATTACACATATCCCGTATCTCAGGCATAAATACCAAGGCGGATAGGGCTAGTTCCCCCGCATTGGAAAACCCGATTTCTTTTGCCTCTTTAATTAGTTCATCTGTATTATACTGCATTTCTGATTCCTTCTGTTTGTTTTTTATACATAAAGCTTCCAGATTCACTTGGTCGCAAATACGCAAGGCAGTATTTCCGCAAGTTCATCATAAAGCGGTTCCAATAAGGCCCTGATATCGGGATGCGCCGCGGGCGAACAGCGTAATTTAAAAATATGAAGCCATTCCCTAAAGTTTGTCCTTACATTAATTTCGGTCTTTAGATCGTTTGGTAAAACGCCTCTGGCCTGTTGCGCCGTTAATCCCATTTCAATGCCTTTTAGATACCGAGTTTCATCATCTTTGACAGCATCCGTCCACCATTGCTGCTGCATTGGCGTATACGATTCCCAGCTTGAAGGCTTGACAAAAGTCAGTTCGTTGCCAAATTTGTCTTTTGAGTAATTGCAATAACGAGTAGATTCCTGGGCAAAAGAAGGAATGCGATGCCGTACAAATTCGTGTGCCACGCCTCTTGAAGTAATAAATTTTACAGTCAGCCCTCCGAATTCGAGCATGGCGCTATGATCATTTTTCCTGAGCATACGAACCATTTTTTCATACGAATCTTCAGTTATTAAATTTTCAGATTTATAACAAGTCCGAGCGGCTATTTCTATTTGTTTTGCCTGATCCACAAGGTAACTTTTTAGGGTGAATCCTTCGGGGATAAAGATTTGGTATGATTGTTCAACTATTTGCATATTTATTTATGTATCAGTTTTTTTAAAATTTCAACACCAGATTCGGCTTCTTCCCATGAAAACACTTCCAGGTTAATAACTCCCCGGTAATCATTAAGCAGGGGGAGCAGTTCAAGCAGCCAGGGTTCGTCTTTCCGCAGCCGCCGGTGATCGGCCAGCCTGCCATCGATGGCGGCCTGTTCCCTGTCAACAGCGTGAAGGTGGATTTCCATTATGCGCTCTCGGTAAGCTGCAAAAAAATCGACGGGGTTCTTTCCGTCCAGCAGCAGATGGCCTGTGTCCATGCAAAGGCCCGCGCCTCTATCCATGTGGAGAAGCTGGGCTTCAAGCAGGCCAGGGTTTGTGTTTTCCATAAGAAAAGCCGCGCCATGATCTTTTGTCCATTCATCTAGGAGCCGGACTTGTGCGACAGGGTCTTTTGGGTCTGGATGAACTATAAAATGTCTGACCATCGGGGTAAGTCGGGCGACAAGTTCGCTGTGGGCGGCGAGCAGCAACTCCGGCAGATGTGCAGTAAAAACAAAACGTTCTCTATAATTGCGGATTTCATCCCACTCGGAATCAAGCTGGGCTTTTACTTCATCATTATAAATAAAGAACAGAAGCTCTACTCCCTGAATCTCTTGTTGGGTTTCCAGGAAGCGAAGATTTTCCGCATAAGTTCCTGGAATGACCCAAGACGGAACGCTTAGAATAAATGAATTGGCGCATGCTTTCATGTTTGTTTGATCCTTATTTACTTAATCCTGGTCTGTATGCCACAAAACAAACGGATTACTTCATCAGAATTGCGCGACAACGCCGTCAGTGTTTTTCCCACGGCTTCGCGCCATTTTCTGAGTACGGGGTCAACCGGAACCACGCCACAGGAAATATCATTGCTTATGATAATGGCCTCTTTATTGGCAGTGATGAATTGGCTGACTGCCTCTTCAACAACAACGTCTTTTTTTATCAACGCTAAAATCCATTTATCTATTTCGTATATTATTCTTCTGTTTACAGGCATATCAACATCATCAATGCTGCATCTGTATACATCGCTTTCTGTCAGCCTAAATCTTTCCAGCGCACAGGCTAACTTACCCTGGTATGCTCCTCCGAAAATCAATATCATTATTCTCTCCGTTTCATAAAAGCGCCAGCGCAACGAGCCCGCATAGTTCGCCAATTACAAGGCCAAAGCCCGCCAAATCGCCAGAAATGCCTTTTAAGTCCTTATATGCCCAGGTAAGGGCGGCTGTAAAACCAACTATAACCAATGCTGCAACAATCAGGCCGTTAATCCCGGCAAAAAACCAAGAGAGCGCCAGAGTCAGGATAGCAATTATTATGATAAATACCTTATGCGCCGCTCCTGTATTTTGCCTAAACATATTCGCGTAAGCGCTTTGGGTTAGCGGCTTTAGACTAAGAACTGAAAAAGACGCACAGCACCGGGATATTACGGGGATAAATATCAGCAGCATAATATTTTTTTCATTTTCAATAATTGCATATACAAACGCAAATTGGAAAACAAACAAAACGGCAAGCATAATAACGGCAAATGAGCCAGTGTGCGGGTCTTTGAGTATACGCAGTTTGTCTTCCAGCGGTCTGCGCGATAAAATGGCATCGCTTGTGTCCATGTAGCCGTCAAGGTGCAGGAAGCCAGAGGCAAGGAAAGGCACCAGCGTTAATACTGCCGTCACAGGCATGATGTGTATTCCGCTAAAAATAAAGACAATTGCAAATCCCCACCACAGTGCGCCAATGAGTCCGCCAATGAGGGGAAGGCAGACACAAACCAAATTTACGCAAGTTTCATCCCATAGATGGAAGGGCAGGGGAATCGCGCTGAACATCCCTAAGGACATATAAAAACCTTTAAGATATCTTTTCATATAGTTTACCAAATACGTCCTTTCCCTTATGGATAATTACATTTCCATACACGACTTCAAGCACGACATCGCTGTGAGTGGCTGCTGTTTTGTCTATTTTTGAAAGAGACTCTCGGTATTTTTCCGTTAATCGGTCATAGAGCAGTGCGTCGCTGTAAATAAAATCTGAAACAATTACAATATTATCAATAGCCTGAGTAATACGCCGTAAACCGTCAGCGATTTTATTATGCGCGTTATCATTGACGCTTCCGTCCGGCAGGAACATCTCGTTTGCAAGTAAGGCGGTAAGGCTGTCCAGCAGAAAGGACGAGTTATGATCGCATTTGTCAAGTATTTTTTCTATATCAACAGGCTGCTCTACAGTTGTAAAACCCCAGCCTTCGCGTTCTCGCCTATGCCTTGCTATGCGTTCATTATCTTCAGCATCAACGGGCTTCATGGTTGCTATATAGCAGGGTGAATCCGCTTGCTGGGCGACTCTCTGGGCGACCCTCTGGGCTTCGGCTAAACGCTGTGCGTAATATGATTTGCCGTTTTTACAGCCGCCGGAAATAAATATTTTCATTTTTGAATTAACGAAAAGTTATCGCCTTCTTTTATTTCATTCAAATATTCGTCCCCGATATTTGCCTGTTCAAAAGTACCCATATTCTTGATTATTGCGGAGGCAGCGTCAATTACGGCAAACATCAAGGGGCAGCCGCTGCCTTCGCCAAGCCTCATGTTAAGGTTCAGGCAAGGTTCGATTTCAAGTGCTGCCGCTGCGTGCATGAATCCCTGCTCATAAGACGCATGAGAGGCAAACATGTATTCTTTAACAATAGGGTTAAGCTGCGAGGCGGCAAGGGCGGCAACCATAGAAATAAATCCGTCTATTACCACCGGCGTTTTTGATACAGCAGCACCAATATAAACACCCACCATCGCCGCGATGTCAAAACCGCCTACAACTGCCAGCGTGTCAATGGGGTCGTAAATATTTGGTTTATTGATTTCCAATGCCTTTTTTATAACTTCAACCTTGTGCTTGTATGCTTCTTCTTTGAGCCCCGCTCCCTTACCAGTGGCCTGTTCAACAGCTATGCCGGTAAGTGCACATAACACCGCTGCCGCAGAGCTGGTGTTGCCAATGCCCATCTCTCCTGCGCCGAGCAGTTTATAGCCGTCCTTAGAGGCTTCAATAGCCGTTTCAATTCCTGTAACAATGGCCTGTATCGCTTCGTTATATGTCATTGCCTCGCCCTTTGCGATATTCCATGTGGATTTGCGGATCTTCCTGTTTCTGATAAGCGGATTATCTATGTTGGCGTTTATTCCGACATCCACGACAATTAAATCCGCGTTAAACTGTTTGGCGAGGACGGAAACACCTGTAAGCCCTTTTATGAAATTTAAGGTTTGTGCGTGTGTAACCTCCTGGGGCGCCGATGCGACCCCTTCTTCAACAACGCCGTTATCTGAGGCCATGATAATCACGCAGCGTTTCCCAGTATCATAGAAAACGTCGCCGCTAATGCCTGCAAGCCGTACCGCTATATCTTCCAGCTTTCCCAGACTGCCGGGCGGTTTTGCCAGGCTATCTAGCCTTGCCTTTGCCCTTGCCATAGCGTCTGTATCAAGGCTTTTTATTTGCGACAGGTATTCTTTTAATATATTAATTGTCATAAACGAGTCCCCTTATCTTCATTCTACCCTAACTACAGTGTAATATAAAGAATGTTTTTAAGGGAACTAAACGTAAAACTTAATAGCATACAAGGCATAGGCCCTGCCGCGCTGCACACCCTTTCCCGCCTGGATATTACAAATGTCAGAACCCTGCTTTGCCATTATCCCCGGGACTGGGAAGACCTGTCAAAGACAGTGCCGCTTAGGGACTGGAGCCGAGGCAAGGTTTGTACACAGGCAAAGGTGCTGGCCCATGAGTGGTTCGGCGCGAGGCACATGAGAACTCTCAAGGTATATATAGAAGACGATACTGCCAGGGCTTCGCTCATCTGTTTTAACAGACCTTTTCTGGGCAAACAGCTTCCGGAAGGTCTGACTGTCCGTATTTACGGACATTTCTACTATAAATACGGTGAGATACAGTCTAATTCTTTTGAGATAGGGGACGCGAAGGACAGCAGTTTTGGCCGAATCATGCCAGTTTACCCCCTTACAAAAGATCTAACCCAGGCAATGATCCGCAAATTTATATGGCGGGCCCTTGTCAAATACTCAGGCGACCTGGAAGATGAGCTTCCGGAATTCATAATGCTGAGGGACAAGCTCCTTTCCAAGGCAAAAGCCATAAAAGCAATACATTTCCCTTCGACCCTTAAAGAAAAGGATCATGCCCGCAAAACTCTTATATACGAGGAGCTTTTTTACCTTGAACTCATGACCGCCCACAGGGTTCAGAAACGAAAAAAAGCTAAGTCCTCTACACCCAACACCCTAAATCCTACATCCTATATCCTAAATCCTACTTTTACTCCGCTTCAAAAGCGCCTGGTTGAAAGGCTGCCCTTTTCCTTGACCGCAGGCCAGCTTGAGGTGATTAGCGAAATTAACGCGGATATGGACAGCCCGTATCCTATGGCCAGGCTGCTTCAAGGGGATGTTGGCTCTGGGAAAACGCTGGTTGCTTTTCTTGCTTGCTTAAGGGCGATTGAACAATCCGAGGAACATTCCGGCGGCCAGGCAGTGCTGATGGCGCCAACTGAGCTTTTGGCCCGCCAGCATGCGGAAAACGCGGCCAGGCTTCTGGAACCTCTTGGCCTTCACATTGCGTTTCTGACAGGGAACCTAAAAGCCGCGGGCCGATCAAGGCTCCTTTCGGCCCTTGCCTCAGGCGAAATAGACCTGGTTGCTGGAACCCACGCCCTTTTCTCAAAAGATACTGTCTACCGCAACCTTCGCCTTGTGGTGGTGGACGAACAGCACCGTTTTGGCGTGACTCAGCGTCAGGCGATAATGGAAAAAGGGGACAAGCCCAATCTGCTGATGATGAGCGCCACCCCCATTCCCAGGACTCTGGCCCTTACGGTCTTTGGCGATCTGGATGTATCGGTGATCCGGGATATGCCGCCAGGACGCAAACCCCTCAAGACCCATCTGGCCAAAACCTCCAATGCGGACAAGGTTTATGATTTTGTCGGGAAGGAGCTGGCCACAGGGCGGCAGGCTTATTTTGTCTATCCTTTAATAGAGACTTCGGCGACATGGCTTCAGGATCTAAAGGATGCCGAGACTATGGCCGAGCAGCTTTCGAAAAAGGTTTTCCCCCAGTACCCGGTCGCGCTCATCCATTCCCGCCTTGATGAAGAAGAAAAGCGCACTATAATGGATAATTTTCGCAAGGGTAAAATCAAAGTTCTTGTTGCCACCAGCGTTGTAGAAGTGGGGGTTGATGTGCCCAACGCTACCTGCATGGTTGTAGAGCATGCCGAACGCTTTGGCCTGGCAGCCCTTCACCAGCTACGGGGCAGGGTAGGCAGGGGGGATGCCCAATCTTACTGTTTCCTCATTTATTCGGACCAGGACGTGCCGCCAGAACACGCGGGAACCGCGCCGGAACTGCTGGGCGAAGAAGAACGCAGCCGTGAAGGGCGGCGGCTCATGGTAATGCTGGAAAACACAGACGG
>JAIRUO010000170.1 GCA_031254385.1 Treponema sp.
TACCAATAACGAGCTGGCAATGACCGCCTATGGCGTGGGTTCCCAGTTGTTTGGGACTCTGCCTTTTAGCCGCAGCCACGAAAGCGAGGCGGATCATTACGGCCTCATACTCATGGCCATAGCCGGTTATAATCCGGATGAATCCGTTCCCTTCTGGCAGAGGATGAGCCAACTGGGCGGAGGCGGAGTGCCGGAGTTCCTGAGCACCCACCCTTCGGACGACACGAGGATAAGGAATCTCCAGGGCTGGATACCCGAAGCAAGGGAAAGGGCCGCTGCGTTAAGATAGGTTAGCTATATTTCTGGAAAACCGAACAGCCATTTCCAGAGCGTCCAGAAGGCTTTCTTCGTTTGCCAGATTTTTTCCCGCAATGTCAAAGGCCGTGCCATGATCCACAGAAGTACGGATTATTGGAAGCCCAATAGTGGTATTAATACCGCGCATCCGGGAAGAGCCGCCTTGGGCCTCCAAAGAAAACCCGCAGAGCTTTAGCGGGATATGACCCTGATCATGGTACATTGCGACCACAATGTCAAAATGGCCCCCCAGGGCTTTGACGAAGACCGTATCCGGTGGAACCGGGCCGGTAACATCAAGGCCCTTGTCCTTTGCTTCTTCAATAGCCGGAATAATTGACTCCGCTTCCTCATTGCCAAAGAGTCCGTTTTCGGAGCTGTGGGGATTGAGTCCTGCCACAGCTATACGGCGTTGGCTGCTGCCCATGAGCTTCAAAGCCTTATCCGCCAGGATTATGGTTTTAAGCACCCGTTCTTTTGTAATGAGTTCGCAGGCCCTTCGTAACGGAACATGAGTAGTAACGTGGATCACGTTAAGGCTGCGATCCCCCACGTTAGCTGAAAGGAGCATACCGTAATCTTTTGTATTGGTATAATGGGCAAAAATTTCTGTGTGCCCGGCAAATTGATGGTCAGCCAGATTGATTGCCTCTTTACTGATGGGACAGGTAACAACCGCCTGAATACTGCCTGCAAGTGCGTCATTCAGAGCCCTTAGCACATACTGAAACGCCGCATCTCCGGCCTTTGCGCTGATTTCACCTGACTTATAATCCCCTGGCGCATTAATAACTCCGGCTTCGATAAATTCTATGGTTCCAGGGTTCCCCAATGCCCCGCATGGTTCTTTTATTTGGCGAAGGACAAACCGTTTTCCCGCTATCTTAATTGCGTCTTCAAGAACGATCCTGTCTGCATACACAATGAGAATGGCTTTTTCATATATTTCAATCTTGCTCAGGGCTTTAAGGCAGATCTCCGGGCCTATTCCAGCAGGATCGCCAATGCTGATTCCCAAAATCGGCCTTGGTTCTTTTTCACCCCCGAAAATCTCTACCATAAATTTCCGTCTTTATCAAAAGGCCAGTCTGCTGGCCCTTCAAGGATTTCTATCTTTTTGTTGGCCTTTGCTTCATCTGCAAGGGCTTCGGAAATATAAAGAGTTTCTGTATGAAGGCTGTCGCTAATTCTGACTATCCTTGGCTTGTCTTTGTCCGCACCCACGCAAGTGCGCAGAGCCAGTTGTATAGCCTCTTTGTCGTTTTCTGTAATGACAGGGATTCTTACAAAATCAAGTCCGCGTGAAGTAACGGCATTAACATAAGTGGCGTCAAGATTTAGCTTGTTGAATAAACGCCGGGTGGTAGTATGAGCCGCGCCCATACCCATGGCGCTTCCGTGAGTCTCCGGCGTAAGGTCAAGGATCACAGTGCGGTTAGCTGTAATGCCTCCCTTGATCAGAGGCGAGCAGGGACTTGCCCCGGTAATATTGGGGTCCATGCCGTCTCCTGAAATATTTTTGCCTATGCGGTCGACCACAAGAACATCGGCGCTGTCAAAAGGTATTAAGGGAAGGTGGCTGCGGGCTTCTTTTAAGAGTTCTGGTTCCTTTTCGTCAATTTCAGAAGGCTTCATGGCAGCTAACTTACAGGTTTCAGAATAGGCGTTCTCAAGAATCCCAAAACCAAGTATAATGGGAGCGTTCTTAATGATAGTCCTGCCGAATAGCGGCACCATCACAGCCATCTGTTCAAACCCTAACTGATGGCATATATCCGCGCCTTCCCGTTTGCCAAGACCTATGGCCATCATCTTCATTATCCCGCTTTCATAAGGCCCGTGAAAATCCGTGTGGGGCTTGATGCGTCCCGCTACGATTATGCCGTCCGCTTCTGCCGCATATTTGTCGATCCGCACTTCGTAGACCGCACCATCCTCTATGGGATCGCTTTTGCCGATTGCCACCGTTTCCATGGAAGAAAGAATGGGACAGCCAATAAAATCTTCTGTAACGCCGTAACCCGCAAGAAGGGCTTTTTGGCCTTCTGCAGTTGCCCCTCCGTGGCTCCCCATTGCTGGAACCACAAAGGGAAGGGCGTTTTTGGATTTAACAAAATCCGCGATAGCCTTTATTATTAGAGCAGTATTGGCAACCCCACGGCTGCCACAGGTAATGGCTATCCTCATGCCCGGCTTAACGGGATCTCCCAATTCGGGCCTGAACAATTCGTCAAATACCGCTTGCGGAATATTTTCCTTCTCTATCCTGGCCCGGTCAAATAATTGCCGTATCTTTAACATTCGCGGAAGTTTTACTTCTGCACATAATTGGCTTACAACACCCATGATTTATTAGGATAGCACCCGTTATAAAGATATGCAATAATGATTATGAAATGGCTCAATGTGATACTGAGATTCTTCAAAAAAAACTTCTTATTCTGGCGGATGATCTTACAGGCGCCTTGGATACCGGGGTTCAGTTTGCTAAGAGAGGAATAGAAACCTGTGTTTATCCTTTTTTTCCTGCCGTTCAGGAACCGTTAGCTCAAAACATTTCTGTGCGGGTGATCAATACCAATTCTAGACATGCCTCTGCGGAAGAAGCCCGTAAGATAATTATGGCCGCTGTTTCCGCATTTAAGACGTATTCATTCTTTTACAAAAAAACCGATTCCTGTCTTCGCGGAAATATTGGCGCGGAATTGGAAGCCCTAATACACGCAACAGGAAGCAGACAGCTTGCTTTTATTCCGGCTTATCCGGCGTTAAAAAGAAGCACCAAAGAAGGCAGCCAGTGCCTTGATGGGGAACTCATTCATAAAAGCGACATGGCGAAAGATCCCCAGAATCCGATTACAGAAAGTTATATCCCAACAATAATAGAGAAGCAGTCGGCAATTCCGGTGCGGCTCATTCCGATCAATGGGGATATTCCGGTTAATAGCGAAAACCCAGCTTCGCAGAATACTCCTGAGATCATGGTTTTTGACGCGGAAAGGCTGGAGCATCTTATTAACATTGCAAATGAACTCTTGGCCAGGAAAATGCTTATCACCAGCGCAGGGTGTGCGGGTTTTGCCGAAGCCCTGATGGAAGTTCTACCTTTGGGAAAAAAATATGCAGCACCCAATACGGATGACTATGAAGCAATAAATAAGGCTGAATCGCTTAAGAATACAATAAAAAAATTGCCCATGCTGATAGTATCGGGTAGTCTGCATTCGGTATCGGTTAATCAGATAAAAGCCGCGCTCACAAAAGGCATCCCTGGTTACAGCATAGATGGGGAGATAATGACCGGTTCAGGCTGGAATGAATCAATGGCAGCGGAAACTCTGGTCGCCTCCTGCGCCTTGGCCCTTGAGCAACAGGGGATCTGTATTTTGGGAACCGAGGCCGCCTTCGGAAATACAAGCGCTAGCCAAGACGGCGTTACGCCTAAAGCCAAAACCGCTAACGGAAAGGCAGATGTGGCTATAGTGTCAGATAACATCGCAAACGCTTTGGGTAAAATAGCTTTGAAGATTATGCAGAAAATAGGCCCTCTTCATCTTGTAGTTTTTGGGGGAGACAGTCTGCTTGGCATTATTAAAGCATTGAACTATAATTTACTTATACCCATAAAAGAGGTCTTGCCGGGTATAGTCCTATCCCGTCCGGCAGTGGAAACGGGATGCGGTTTACTAGTCAGCAAGGCAGGGGCTTTTGGGGATAAAGACCTGATTCATAAAATCGAGGAATGTATAGGGAGATTAGATTAATGTTTGAATATAAAACCAAAGGTACCTGCTCAACAAAAATAAAATTTGAAATAAATAACGGCAGAGTGCACAATATTTCATTTGAAGGCGGCTGCAACGGAAATCTAAAAACTATAGCGACCCTTGCTGAAGGAATGGACGCAAAGGATTTGGTAAGCAAATTAAAAGGCAACCGCTGCGGGGATAAACCTACATCCTGCGGCGATCAGCTTGCGCGGGCAGTAGAAGCAAACTTGTAAAAAAAGCCGCCCAGAAGATGGGCGGCTTAAATATATTTAAATCCTATACTATGAGTATAGGTGTGCAGATATGTTACATACCCCTGGTGCCTGACACTGTTGCAATAGTTTGATGCCTGACGTTGTTGCTACAGCTTGATGCCTGACATTGTTGCTCTAGTCTGATGCCTAACATTGTTGCTATAACCTGATGCTTAACATTGTTGCTGTATGTAACTATATCTACTTTAAATATACATATAAGGAATTTATCTATAATATCCAATTGTAAAAAATATCAGTCGCAAAATACACCCTTATCTGTTGGCCTCAATGTAGTCATCTAAAAGCAGATTCAAAGCCTGGGCCATGCTCTTGACGGTTTCTTCCGGGGTTTTCCTTTCGGTCAGCATTATGGAAACCTGATTAACGATTTCATAGTAAAAGCTACGGGAAGGGCCGATGGTAATGCCCATCATATCTGCACTGGTTTCGGCAAGCTGCCTGGTTCCGACTTCGGCCTGGGGGTAGCTGGCAAGGTGATCCGTGTAGGTTTTTTCATTTGCCGAGCCAAGGTTCACCGGAGTATAACCTGTAGCCACGGCAAACCGGGCCTGTATTTCCGCTGAACATAAAAACTTGACAAATTCCCAGGCAGCATCGGTTCTGGCCTTGTCGCCCTTATTGAACATGAAAAGGGCGGAGCCGGAAACCGTTGCCCCGTAATTTGCAGAACTGTTGATGCGCGGATAATAGGCGCAGCCTAGTTCGAAACGCCCGCCTATCTGGTTAAGAAGGCTAGTAAGGCCGGACGTGGAAGAAGTCATAAAGACGATCTGCTGGGTCAGAAACAAATTAGTCAAACTGTCTGAAACATCGAGCAAAGCCCCGGCATCGTACATGGCTTTCCAACCACGGAGAAAAGTAAGCAGATTGCCATCGGTGTCGCAAACCAGCTTTATGGCATCTCCGTCCCTGCCATTGCGGTTATCCACCACGTAAGAAGCGCCAGCGCCTTGGCCCGGAATCTGGCCAATCCAGTTTGCCAGCAGAGGCGAATTGGGCTGCTGTGCAAAGGCCGTAAGCCTCTGATTGTTGGGGTTGTTAGCCGGGAGCCTTTTGGCTGCTTCGATAATCTCGTCAAAGGTGGTGGGAGGCACGGCTATTCCCGCCGCATCCAGTAGCGTTTTGTTGTAATACATTACCGTGGTTGACGCTGAAACCGGAAGGCCAAGCTGCCTGCCGCCATAGTTCCATGCCTTTAGCGGCGCATCCATTATCTGGCCCAGGTCGTAACTCCTGTCTGCAGCCAGAGCATCATCAACCGTATACGCGTAATCCGTATTGAGATAATCAACCACGCCGGTGGCATCGATCTGCATAACATCCGGCAGAGTGTTAGTCTGCCCTGTACGGAGCAGCGGCCTCAATTTCGCTGTGGCATCAGCATACTGACCCTGAAAAATCGCCTCCACCGTTATTTGTTTAGCGGCACCTGGACCGGCATTAAATTCCTTGACAAAGGTATCAAAGGCAAGACCCGCATCATCGGCCATAGAATGCCAGAAACTAATGGTTACCGGCCCTGCCGCAGATGAAGCCTGCCGATTTCCGCAGCTACAAAGAGAAGCCCCCAAGAAGACACCTATTATAAACAGCATTAATCCGCATAGTTTTTTACCTTTCATACAATTATCTCCATTGCAAATGCAACAGTATAATTAGTGTCTGGGCTTGTCAACATTGTA
>JAIRUO010000200.1 GCA_031254385.1 Treponema sp.
GAGAAAAAGCCACGACCGTCTAGCCCCCGGATGGGCTATGCGCAGCCACCCACCGGGTGTATGCGAGAATTTTGTAAGCATTTAGCTGTTACAAACTACTAGCACTGTTGAGAATCTTCAAAAACAAGTGGCTTCATCAGTTTGCCAGCAAGGAAGAAAAATGAAGTACTCCGGTGAAATTCTTTAAGGGATGCATCAGGAAGCAATAGATAAGAAATATACCTCGTTTCGTAATTTCGTTTGAAACTAAATCCACTTTTATTTGCAACATAAATTTTTAATTAAATTTGCATTGTAAAATAGCAGGAAAAAGATTAAAAATCAACAACCCCGCCCTGAAGGGACGGGGTATGTTGTTTTGGTAAGGTATTTGTCTCAGGGTACATACCCTTTTTAAGCGCCCTAAAGGGCGGGGTATGTACCCTTCGAATACAATCAAGATCCTGGAGTTTGCTATGATTATATGCTGCGGAGAAGCACTAATTGATATGATTCGAACGCCGGTTTCGGGTTTGGGTAATGTTTATTTGCCCTTACCCGGGGGCTGCGCCTATAATACCGCCATTGCCATAGGCAGGCTGGGGGTACCGGTTTCTTTTCTGGGCCGTTTATCGACAGATTTTTTTGGAGAAATTCTGGTAGACCGGCTCCGGAAAAACAATGTAAGCGATGAACTAATAATCCTGAGTGAACAAAATACCACTTTGGCATTTATCAAGGTGGAAAAAGGTATGGAACCCCAGTACGCTTTTTACACAGAAGCAACCGCTAACCGCTCCTTTGTAACGGATGATTTGCCCACTCAGTTACCCGCTGATGCTTCATGTCTCGTCTTTGGCTCCATTTCCATGACCATGGAACCCATAGCCTCTACCATCGAAACCTTGATTCTGAGGGAAGCAGCCCGCAAGAAATTGGTAATCGCTTTTGATCCCAATATACGGCCTTTTATGATCAGGGACAAAGATGCCTACATGAAACGCTTTGAAAAATGGATAAACGCTTCCGCCATTACAAAAATTTCTATTGAGGATTTAGATTTTATCCTCCCCAAAATGGCACCGGAACAGGCACTCCGGAAAATACTAGCCATGGGATCGCGGCTGGCAATAGCCACCCTGGGGCCGCAGGGTGCCATTGCAATGCTCCGTAAGGATGACGGCAGTGTAATTAAAGTCAGCGTCCCGGCAGCCCACATTTCCACGCTGGTCGATACCATAGGGGCGGGGGACACTTTTCTGGGAGCCCTTCTTTTTTGGCTTGTACAAAGTGACAAAATGACCTATAGCACCCTGGTTTATTTAAGCGAAACTGATTTACATGACGCGCTTGTTTTTGCCAACAGGGCCGCTTCCATAGTTTGTACCCGCCATGGAGCGGAGCCTCCAACTCTGGAAGAAGTTAGGAATTTGGAATGAGGAGTTGAGAATATTTTTCTGATTTTCATTCCTAACTCCTCATTCCTCATTCTTAAATGGGCCAGGGACCGGCACCCATGCGCAAAAGTCTTATCTCTTCGCCGGATATGTCCAGTATTGTCGAAAAAATGCGTTCGCGTTCTTCGCCACTATCCAGGATCAGATCCACGCCGTCTATGCCGTCAATTTCCCAGCCGCCCTCAAAAAGATCTTCTTCGGGAATAGAGGGTAGTTCAGTTTCTTCACTGGTTGTGGTATCTGCAAATTCGTAATCTTCCAGCATCATTTTTTTTGCCGTAATTGAGTACAGGGGATGCTGAATGGTTTCGATCAGGGAAAGCGGAATGGGGTGGTCGGGGATTCTGACACCAGCTTCGTGACGGCGTATGTCAAGCGACTTTTCGGTACCCAGGAGCGTCTTTAGAATGAATACATAAGGTCCCGGGGAAAGGCGGTTGATCAGTCGGAAACGGCTGGTGTCCATGCTGCACAGTTCCCCAAACTGGGATATGTTCGAACAAAGCAGGGTAAAATGCCGTTCATCCCGTTCGCCGGAGAGTTTCCTCAGTTTTTTTATGCCGACCGGAGACTTGAGCGAACATGCAATACTCCAACTGGTATCTGTAGGAAGGGCGATAAGCCCCCCGCCTTCCAAAAGCCGCGCCGCCTTTGACAGGACACGATCATCAATATTGTGCGGCACCACATACTCAATCATCTTGCAGATTATACTCCTTAGATCTTTGTTTGTCAGACGAATATAACGGTATTATTATGTTTTCTATACCATTCATGATTCTATGTGTATAGAAATGTATACAGTTCATGTTTATTATGACAAAATTACCATAAGTGTATTGAGCTAATTCGTTATCCCATAATGAATTACAAGATTGTCATAAAATAACCAGAACTTGGTACGAAAATTGCTATATATTACGTATGAAGAACAAGACCGATACCGATGATACCCTCCATATTTATGTTGAGCAAATCAAAGTACATGCGCTCCTGAGTTTTGACGAGGAGCTTGAGCTTGCCCGGCTTATACAGCAGGGGAATCAGCGCGCATTGGATAAGCTTATAAAGGCCAATCTGCGGCTGGCTATAAAAATAGCCCGCACTTATACGGTGCCGGATGTTCCTCTTATGGACCTTATCCAGGAGGGAAACATAGGACTGATATATGCCGCAAAGAAATATGATCATGAAAAAAAGGTGCGTTTTTGTACCTATGCCAGTTGGTGGATTCGTCAATTTATCAATCGTTATCTGACAAATAAACGCCGCATTGTCAGACTGCCCCACAGAAAAGAAGAGATGCTCCGTAAAATACAGCACACATATAACACCCTCAGTCAGACTCTGATGCATCAGCCCAGAACCGAGGACATTGCCGATGAGCTGGGGATATCTGTACAGGTTATAAACAATATAATAAATATGAGTTCCGGCCCCATATCCCTGGAATCCACAACCAGCACAGATGACGTTTCGGTGATAGAAATCTACGAAGACTACACTTATTCCCCCGAACGCCATTTATTCAGACAGTATTATCGCGAAGGAGCGCAGCACTCCCTTGACAGGCTAAAGGACAGGGAAAGGCAGGTACTTGCCTATCGTTACCAGCTTAATGGTGATGAGCCCCGCAACCTTAAGGAAATTGGCGAAAGAATGAATTTATCGCCGGAAACAGTTCGGCAGATTGAAATAAGAGCCCTTGCAAAGATCCGCAGTTCCGTACACGAGCATGATTATTTAGGATACCAGGAAGCTATATAACTCACTTGCCCATGCTGGGTACACAAAAAGCCCCTCCTTGCGGAGGGGCAAGTGTTCTGTATAATACAGAACATTATTGTTACTCTGCTCTTACCCACACGCCGGGTACCGCGCCTAAGTCGAGAGTATTCGTTACAGATCCGCCAATATATTTACCGGCCGGTTGTACTTCCCAGACTGTATCTGAAGCTGCGGGCGAGCGGGTCCACCAGCGAATTTCGCCGTAATTCCAGGCCTGATCTTTCAAATTTGCTGCATCTTGGTAGGTCAGGGCAAAGAAAACATCCTTTGTCGTGGTGCCTGCCATGGTCGGCGTAGGCTGTGTAAGGTAGTTTTTGCTATGATCCCCCAGAGCCGGAAGTACCGCGATTTTTTTCATTTGGTTCATTTTTTTATACAAATCGGTCATTATGGCTTGCAGATTGGATCCGTTATAGTTGGAATTTCTGGGGTCGTTGTAGACAACACCATATTCCATTATTTTCTTGCATACCAGCATGACATAGGTCTTGCCGCCTATAACAGTTTTGTCCGCCACATACCAGGGGTAGCCGTCAATCGATACCGTTTTGCCTATAGGCGTTGAACCATCCAGTCCGGGAACACCTGTCTCGTAGGGAGGGGGTGTTTGTACCTCTAATGGTAAATCGGTGTCCGAAATGGCAATAGTTCGGATATTCTGTACAGGATCAAGATTCGAGTACAACACCGCCGGACTGAAGTCTTTGGTTATTGTCGCATGCTGTCCATTGCCCAGCACGGTGATCACCGCCTGAAATTGAACGCCGGATTTTATGGGCATTGAAGCAGAGCTCATGACCATCTGCACCGCGCTCTGGCTGTTGCCAATCACGGCCTTTGGTTCCCAGCTCGCGGAACTGTAATCTGTATGCTGGCTGGAATTGGCCTTATTCCGTACCACCATTTCGGTAATCTGTACAGGCCACTTGGCGCTTACATTGTTCTGTATTGTTACCTTGGCACCGCGGGTAAGGATGTAGGCATCTTTAATCGAATCCGGCACATCGGAGTCGGTAATGGTGATGGACCGGGGATTCTGATCGGGAGGATTTGTCGAGTACAGTTT
The DNA here is from genome assembly GCA_031254385.1 of Treponema sp. Next base: position 4,291 of record JAIRUO010000200.1, read on the forward strand.
AGTATCAGGGGAGAAATCTTTGGTTACGGTTGCAGTTGTGCCATTGTACTTAAGGGTAATTACCGCCTCAAACTGGTCGCCGGATGCTATAGGCATAGCAGTGGAACTATAGACCATCTGAACCGCACTGCCGTTTTTGTCAATCTGATTGCCAGGCAGCCAGGTGTTCCTGTCATAAGAAGAATTTTTACCTCTGTCGGCTTTATTCTGTACGGTCATACCGATTATCTGCACGGGCCAGCTTGTGATCTTGTTTTCCAGCGTAACCTTGGCGCCAATGCTGTTGGGAAGCGGGGGTGCTATGGGCTCTAATTCAATCGGCACATCGCTGTCCCTTACCCTGATATCCCTGGTATTCTGATCGGGATCAAGGGTCGAGTACAGCACCGCAGGGCTAATTGTCATTGTTACTTCCGCACTTTTGTTATTGGCAAACAGGCGAAGCACTGCCTCAAATTCGGCGCTGGCGGTTATGGGCATGGCAGGGGAACTGGAGACCATAAGGATTGCTTTTTGGTTTTTGTCAATCACTGTATGCGGCTCCCAATCGCTTTCACCATAGAAGGAATGTTGGGAATGATTGGTTTTGTTCTGTATGGTTATGCCAATTATCTGCACAGGTGATGCGCTAGTTTCATTAAAAATAGAGAATTTAGCCCCCCTGCTATAGATATAGGCATCTTTAATGGACTGGGGTATATCTGAGTCGGTGATGGTAAGAGTCCTGCTATTCTGTTCAGGGGGCAAGGATGAGTACAATACATCAGGGTTAAAGGTTTTGGCTATGGTTTCAGTTTTTCCATAGCCGTTTATAACGATAAGGGCCTCAAATTGGGCGTTAGAGGTAATAGGCATCGCTGTAGAGCTCATGACTGTCTGAGCCGCGCTCTGGTCTTTGCCTATTGGTACCCTTGGCTGCCAGGTACTTGAGCTGTAGTAGACACTCTCGGCAGTTTTGTTTTTATTCCGTACTGTGAGGCCAATAATCTCCACAGACCAACTGGTAACCTTATTTTCCAGAATAACCTTTGCGCCTTGATAGGAAACAGCCGCGTCCTTTATGGACTGTGGTACATCGGCATCGGTAATGGTAATGGTCCTGACATTTTGGTTAGGGGGAACCTCGGAATACAGCACCGGCGGGCTGATGCTCTTGGTTATGGTTGCCAATACGCCGTAGCCGTACATGGTTACACTCGCCACAAATTCCGCGCCTTTGGTTATGGGCATGGCCTCATTGCTCATGACCATCTGAACCGCATTCTTGTCTTTGAAAATGGAACCGCTCGGATTCCAGGTACTTGTGCCATAATAGGAACTCTGCCCGGGATTGGCCTTGTTCTGTACTGCCATGTCGATAATCTCGACAGGCCATGTGCTTGTTTTGTTCTCAAGTGTTACTTTTGCGCCCCGTGCAGTGTTAGAATCAAGGTCGTTTCCTGTAATTACTATCGTTACAACCTGATCCTTGATATAGGCCTTGCGTTCAACTATGGCGGAGCTATTGGAGGTTTCCAGACTTACCTGGATAAGATAGTCTTCGTGCGCTTCAATGGGGAATTCACGTGTTCCGATAACGTCTACATAACCGGTTTTGTTGTATTGGACAGGGATGGCCGGAACGAACTTAAAATAGTCAATGATATACGGGTATCCGGTAGGGGCTTTCAGGTTATGGATTGTTACCGTTTTAGCTAAGGCAGTACTATTGTTAATAATCTCAATCATTCCACGACCAAAACCATTGTCCGGGGGAAGCATATCTTCTTCCTCGACATCATTGGGGTACGGCGGCCAACTTTGGCTGATTGCGTAATTGCCCCGCTTGTTCATGTAGAAGTACAGGTAGTGTTCCTGTATGGACTGGGGGTCGTTTGAAGGAACGATAATCGAATTTATCGGACCAAGGGTCTTTTCAACCGTTTCCCGTGTATATGTCAGCCGGGTCTCCCAGCTCCCCTGCCCCAGGGCGATGGACTGTTTGTCAAGCACTCCAATTTTACCCATGGTATAGTCTGTATCGCCCATCCTGAAATTCACGCTGTCTATTATCTGGCTGCTCGTCTTGCTGACCACTATGAAAGTCGCCATCCTGTTCCTTGCTTCGGGAGGGATTACCGCCGGGCTTGATCCTTCGCCCGGTGAAGGATCTATCGCCGGGTTGCCGGTATCGCTGGGGTCGGGATCCTTGGCTTCCTTGTCGATGATTACATCGCCTTTGCTGTTACGGTAGATGACGTATTCCACAATCTGCCTTGGGAGCGGCAGCGGGATAAGCAGCGTCTGCGTATCCTTCCCTGCCGCGAGCGTACTGCCGAGCTTGTCGTAGGAATAGTTAATAACCACCTGGTAGCTTTTGTCACTCGGCGCCAGGTACTGCGCCTTTTGTTCAAGCCGTTTGGGCTTGTTGGCGAAAGAAATGCTCGGCGGCTGGGCATTGGGGTTTTCCTCTGTGGGCAGCCATTCCGGCTGGGTGATGGTAACACTGGTCACGTCAACGGTCTTTGACCGGTTGGTGAGCATGAGCACCGCAGCGGTTACGTCGGTAGTGGCAACTTCACCGGTAACGTTGGTTTCAATTTGCAAAGCTTTTTTGGGGTCAAAATTTACCGGGCTAAGACAAGCCGACAAAACAAAAACACCTCCGCAGAGCAGAGAGGTCACGAAAAGGGGAAGAATACTTTTTTTCATGGTAAACTCCTTTTTTTAGACTTTATTTGGGCAAATTTGGCGTAGAAACCTATTGCCCTTAAATTCAAAATACAAATTCCTTAGTATTATCGTCAAGTTTTTTTCATTAGAAAGTGGTGATTCATACCCCGCAAAAGGTTCAAATGCAACTGTTTTTCTTTTCAGTGCCTGGCCTTGACAAAATTTTTACAAAACACTATATTGATGGAGTAATAATCCCCTGTAGCTCAGCTGGCAGAGCAAGTGGCTGTTAACCACTGGGTCCGTGGTTCAAATCCGCGCGGGGGAGTAAGATAGCCCATCCTTCAGGATGGGCTATTTCATTATGGGATAATGAATTAGCTCATTTTAGCTAAAACGACAATAAGGGCCAATGTGTCGGAAAAAGGCTAAAAAGTGTCGTGACAACTTGAAGGCTTTTTGACGGGAAATCCCGTAAAACCCGAACCGGTGAAAGTTTATACGCCGACACCCGCCGAGCTACAGATGCTCTATGAACAAATGTAATATTTGCCCGCAGCCAAAGGCTGCGGGGTTGTTAGTTTTTATATGACCTTATTGGCCTATTAACCCTTTTATATCTTTTATGTATCTTCATAAGCCCCCTTTTTGACTAGATTAGTTTTGAGGCAATTCGGTGGGTAGCAATGAGACAATGAACAGTGTATAATGTTACGACATGAAAAGTTCGCGGAAGGAGGATATAGTACGAAACCTTTCGAAATGACCTAGTATGGGAGCCACTGAAAACTGTGCATTCTATCCAGAAGGACTTAGCGAGTCACCAGAAGCGAGTTTTGCAAGGGGCTTAGTAATAAGATTTTTGAAGCGTAAATAACGGGTAAAAAAGCCGCGTGATTGAGCCTCGAAACCAGGGTCTGAGAGCGGGGGTCGTACGGGAATATGTGAAGACCCAATGCTGGAGGCATAGTCCCACCAAACGGACAGGGCGGAAATGAACCTCCTTGATGCAAGTCGGGGTATCAAAGATTTATCCTTGAAATCTTTGTATATGCTGGGGAACAAATCCCCCGCACCCACGCAGAAAACGTTCCAAGGGGCGGGGTATTAAACCCCAAAGGGCTACGCCCTTAATAAATATTCCAGGCCGTTCCCTTGCTTTGAGGGAACAGAGGAGAAAGCGATACGAAATAGGAACACGGCCTTCAGTACCGGTTCTATCCGGCGGAAAAGGGAACAAAAGGAGCGGAGTAATCAAACTGTATGGGGCGGCAGTGTCGCAGACAGATTTACATTGTATGGAGTTATTATGAGTTTAGAATATATCTTGAGAAGTAAAAAATATGAAAAGAAAATTAGACTACTTGTGACAAATATTTGTTTCAATAATTGTAATTATTGTCACAATGAAGGTATGTCGAAACAAGAGGTTTTACATCTTAATCCTAATGAATTAGAGCCGTATTTATTAAGGTTAAGGAAAATTTCGAGCCGCATTATTCTCTCAGGCGGCGAACCTTTGGAGTATATATATCTTGGGGAATTGTTGCAAATTTTATGTAAATATGATTTTGATATAACTGTCAACACATCAACATGCTTGGAAAACTGTGATATGCAAATCACTAATTACATAAATAACGTTCATATTTCCCTACACGATTTTATGTCTATTAAAGATATAAAAAATAGATTACAAAACCTAAGAAAATTAGCTCCGACTATTAATATAGTTTTAAATTCTGTTGTAATAAATGAAAATAATATTATAAATAACATTGACGAATTATTGAATATTTGCAGATCAATAGGGGCACGAATCCAACTAATAAAAGTATTTAACTATGAGGAATGTAATATAAACACTTGGTCCCAACGTTGGCAGAAAATATTAGTTGCTCTTGAAAAATATGAGATTAAGTTCCATGAAAGTACAACAAGAGAAATTTCGTTTATGACTTCGGACTTTATAAAAATTGATTTGGCTGAAATTCCCTGCGTATCATCTGGAAGAGAATTCAAATTTGGTGACTGTATTAATAATTCTGATATTACAATAGATCCTAGTTTGAGTATTTATTTCTGTAGATGGCAAGAAAAAAACAAAGTTCGGTTAACTGACCCTCAAAATATTGATAACCATCTGTTAGAAGCAATAAAAAAAAGTTTCGCTAATTGCAGATTCGGGGATATATCACAATACTTGTATCCGCTTGAAATAGAGAAGTATATGTTTTCACCTCATTATAAATGGCCGCAAATATCGGATAATCTTGAAGCAACATCATCAATACAGGTTAGAAATGGTGTATTATCTTATTTAGGTAAAAATGGTTACGTGTTAAGACTTGAGAATGAATTTGCAGCATACATTGGAACAAAATATGCGCTTTCCGTATGTTCCGGAACTGCGGCATTGTTTTTGTCATTCTTTGTTGCAGGTATTGATAAAGATGATGAAATTATTATTCCAGCGATGTCATTTCCCACCGTATGCACGGCTTTAATAATGGCTAATATTAAAATTCGAGTTTGTGATGTGGATATTAATACCGGAAATATTGATTTGAATAGTTTTAGACAGAATATTAATAAGAATGTTAAGGGAGTAGTTATTACGCATCTCTGGGGCGATCCTGTTGAGATGTGTAGTTTTAAAGAATTATGTAAGCGGCACAATATTACGATTATTGAAGATTGTTCACACGCTTTTGGGGCCGAATATGATAATAAGCGGGTTGGATCCTTGGGGGATATAGCATGTTTCAGCTTGCAAGCCAATAAAACAGTATATGCCGGTGAAGGAGGTATAATTACAACTTCAAACAAGGATTTATATGAAAAAGCTGTAGTTCATATGTCCTCACAAAATATGGTTTTTGATAATATACAAAGTACATTGTATAAGCAATATTGGGAAACCGGACTGGGCTTGAAGTTAAAAATACATCCATTAGGAGCTGTGATAGCTTTAGACTCATTAAAAAATTTGGAATTAGTCAATAAAAAAAGAAATTTCAATGTGGAAATACTAAACGAAGCATTTGAGGGGTCTATCATAATGCGACCGCCTAAAATTTCAACCAGCTTATCAAAACGTGTGTATTATACATATAAACCGTTGTTTAATAGTGAATTTATAAGCAAAAAAGATGAATTCATTAATAAATTGCTAATTAAAAATATGCAAATATCTGCATCTAGTTTTATTCCTATATATAAGACTTTTCTCTATACACATGACAGCTTTGTTAACAAACAGGATTCTTTTCCAAATGCAGAATTTTATTACAATAGGATAGTATCAATGCCGTCTTTTACACACGAACCCGAAGAATTAGTAAGATTTTATGCTGATGAAATTCGGAAGCAGTTGAATTTTTTACAGGAGCAAAGATGACGATTACGGGGAAAAAACAAAATATAGTAATTTTAACAGCTACAGAAGGTGAATTTGTTGAAATTAGAAAGATAATTCAATTAAACTGTGGTAAAAATATAAACCAAGTTCATGGCAACGGCATTTTTTATGATGTATTTCCAATTACAATTGGATATACAGTGTTTAATCTTTATTTGGGTTATACTGAACAAGGAAATAGCGAGGCAGCTACTTATTCAACACTTGCAATTACAAATTATGAACCGGTTTTACTTCTATTTGTGGGTACATGCGGGTATATAAAAAATTTTTCTATTGGGGATACATTAATTGTGGGAAGGGCCTTTGATGTTCTAAGAGGCAAGGATACAGACGAGGGGTTTATGTCCAAACCATGCGATGAGAGAATGGATAAGGATATGCAAAGCCTTTGTCGGGCTTTTACTGCTGAAATAAATCGCGGTGATGTTCTTAATAAAATATACAAAACTAAAGGTTATAAATCATCGGTTGTAGATTGTGCAAGTTCACCGATGATAGTTGCCGGTAAAGATACATTTTCTAAAAATATCATTAAAGGAAATTATGCAAATACGGAAATCGTTGAAATGGAAACCTATGGGTTTTATACCGCTACATATCATGCCGGATTTAAGGAGGCGGTTATGGTAAGGGCTGTATCAGACGATTCAACAGAAAAATCCCCCGGGTCTGATGTAATAAATCAGCCTAAGGCACTGGAAAATGTAGGCTATTTTGTTATGGAACTTATTAATTATGTTATACCTGTTATTAGCAAAAAGAAAACAGAAAAACAGCAAATTGAAGGAAATCATTCATATCCCAAAATAACAACGGTAAAACCACAACTAAATGGAATAGAACATCTGCTTAATGTTCCCAAGTTTTCTTCTAAAAAATTACTGTTTTGCGGATTTCTAAGTTTCAAAATGTTAGATAATGTAGATGATAGATTTCATTTAGGTCATTGTTACTTTATGCATATTGTTAATATGTTACGACAAGATAGTAATGTTATTATTTTCTTATGTGCATCGCTTCAAAATTTAGCAAATTTGACTGTTGATAAAATTAATAAATACTATCAACTTAAAAAGGAAATCATTGATAAATGGGAAAAATGTTTTGATAAAAAAATTAAGATCATTGATATAGATGATTACTTAAATGCTACATCGTTTGATGATAGTGATTTTCTAAAAAAGTTCAATCAATGCTATAGGGATATATATAGGAACTTTTCGAAACAGTCAATCAATACAACAGAATATTCAAATCTTTTAAGAGAATTGATAAATTGGCGTAATAATGGCTCATCAATTTCAAGCGGAAGTCTCAAAATCATAAAAAATTGTCTGCAAATTGAACATAATAAAAATTATAGTAACGATGAAATAATTTCTGTAGGATATATAATGGCAATTAGACCAACTTGGTTGAGGCAGGAGTGGTTTGCAGATTTTCTTCTTTTTTGGACACATGCTGCAAGTACAATGTTTGAGAAGGAGTTCGGGAGTTTCTCAATAAAAAATACATTTATTATTGAATCCATGCGTAACGCATATGCTTGGGATACTACCGCTTTTTTTGCTAAAAAAATGGATAAATTTCATACATTACCTAGAAAGTTATTATTTAATAACATACTCAATCTTGATAGGAATTGTTATATGAAATCATCGCAAAAGGATTCGGCAATTTTTTTGAACGGTTTTTCAGAGGATAAATTATTTCTGTCGAATGATTTTATAAAAGAGGTAGCAGAAATCTTTAAGATAGATTATACGGAAGATATTGTTAAACAAATTATATATAAATATAAAGACCTCCTTGGAATTAGATAAAAGCAGAGTATGTATTAAGAGGAGTTGATTCGTATGAATGAAAGCTGGGAAAATGGTGAAAAGGAATTTTTGAAAAAATTATTTAAATTTATGAATGTACAGGGTGATGAATGGCGTGATGATTCTATCATAGTACCTATATCAGAAAGTATATCATTAGCATATTCCATTGATAATGTGTCCCAAATTTACAATATGCCTAATAGAGAAAAATCTTTTATTTGCTATGGAAGATGGGCTGCTTCTGTTATATCAAACGATATAATTGCTTGTGGTATTGCTCCTAAAGGATTAGCTTTAGATGTAGGAATGGATGGTTTTACTGAAGAAGATTTTTTTTGTTTTGTACAAGGTGTATTAGATGTATGCAATAAATACGGCATGAAATATGAGGGAGGTAATCTCAATACAGGGAAAAACGTTAGCGGGATTTCATGGGGCTTGTCGGATGCATCAAAGATAATTAGCCGTTCAGGTGCTCGAGATAATTCTATATTATTGGCTACATGTAATGTTGGAACGGGTTGGGCAATAAAGCTTCTGGGGGAAGATATCCGTAATATAACATGTTACAGTAAGGAATTGGAAACCTATAAAGAGACTCCAATGGTAAACCTTGACTTGTTTAAAGAGATTTGGGATTTAGATGTCGTTTTATGTGGAATGGATTTGACAGATGGAATTATTGAGTTTGGATATGAAATTTTTGAAAGGACAGGATTAGGGGTTGTATTTGATTTTAGTAATAATTATTCAAAATTTCTTGAGGAAACGTCAGAAGTACTAACAGTACCTATAGATGCACTGAGATTTGAACCAGGATATGATACTCCCTTCGCACATGGTTGGTGTATAAGTGAAGACAATTTAGGAAAAGTTATAGAAGTTTTTAAAAAATATAAAATAGACTTTACCATATTAGGCAGAGTTGACAGTCACTATAATGGTGTTTTTTATTCATCAAAAAATAATTTAAAGCAACTACCAAAGTATTGGGATGATAAAGTGAGATCATATGGTGGTATTAAAAGTTGGAGAAGCACAATTCTTCCATTGTTTATTTAATATACCTCAAGCCTGAACCTCCGGTATCGATATTTAATCCCAAGGCTCTATTAATCTATTCTTATTATTTTGAATCCATTCTCTGGCTTCCTCATAATCTGGATTAAGTCTCAGAGCTGTTTCCATGTCAAATTTTGCTTTGTATGTTTTACGCAGATGATCATAAGCAGAACCTCGGAGAAAATGGAGAGCAGCCATTATATCATTGCCATTTCCTAATCCTCTTTCGTCTATTTGTAGCTTTATCGCTTTATTAAAATCCTTCAGTGCCGGTCCGAATTTTTCTAATTTAATGTATGCGAATCCCCTCTTCATAAAACAAATCCGATTTGTTTGTTCTACAAATATTCCATCAAAGAGATTTGGTCTCCGTGTTTCGGGATGCTTGAAAATGTATGTGATTTTCGCAATGGCCTCGGTATAATCACTTATCGCCATGTCGTATTTTTTTAATTCAGAATAAAAAGTGCCCCTGGCAAGGTATGCCTCAGGAGGGGAATACACATTGCCCGATTCAGAACTGATCTTGATTGCCTCTGTGTAATCAGACAGGGCCGCTTCATTATTCCCCATTTCCTGGTGTAATTCTGCCCGCTCAATGTATAGTAGATTAACTTAATTTTCTAAAGTAAAAAGCCGATAAATAAAATATGGCATATAGCATAGATTTTATCAAAAAAGCGGTGGCATATAAGCAAAACGGACATACCTTTAATGAATTGGGTGAAGCATTTGGAATCCCGTCTGCAACCTATTACGATTGGGAAGAAAAACTCGAAAACGGTTATTATGATGTCATAATCAAAAGGAAACGACGAAGGAAGATAGACAAAAAAAAATTGAGACAAGCGGTATCGGAAAAACCCGACGCTTTCCTTAAAGAATACGCGAAACAGTTCAATTGTACGCCGGTTGCGATATTCTATGCCCTCGATGACCTCAACATTACAAGAAAAAAAAGACTTTTACCTATCATGAAAAACCCGAGAAACAGCGGGCCGAGAACATCGCAAGACTAAAGAGAGTTCCGATAAACAACCGTGTTTATGTTGATGAAAGTGGGATAAACACGTGGTTTCAGCGTGAATATGCCCGTGCAACGCGCGGCATGATTATAGAGGATACCAAGCCCGGAGCTAAATTCGAACGGGTAAATGTCATCGGTGCCTTATGCAACGGCAAGCATTCCGCAATTGGATGTTATAAGCAGTCGACAGACGGCGAGTTGTTTGAATATTGGTTCAAGGATTTTTCGCTTCCAGCAATACCCAAAGGCTCTACCGTTATCATGGACAATGCCAGATTCCATCGGAAAAAGGAATTGCACAAACTGGCAAGGGGAACGGTAAGATTACTATTTCTCCCGCCATATTCACCCGATTACAATCCGATAGAAAAATCCTGGGCAAACATGAAACGCTTCCTTTGTGATTATATGCATCTTTTTAAATCTGTCGATTCCGCAATTCAGTATTACTTTAAGTGTTATAGATATTTAACTTAATCCACTATAATACTTACTATATGACGGGTCAATCTCTATGGCTTTAGAATAATCGGCGAGTGCGTTTTGGTAGTCTCCGTTATCTTTGTAAACTCCTGCCCTTGCAGAATATGCATTACCACAGTCTGGTATTGCGTTTATCTGCTCAGTACAGGCGTTTATTACCTGTTGATATTCTTCTTGGTTGGTATAATTTAGATCAAGCCTAACCCAATAGAGAGGATCAATTTTTCCCGCTCCAATAAAATCCGCATAGGCTTTACTGATGTCGCCTTTTTCCTTGTAATCCTCACCCCGTTTCCAGAAAATTTCTGCGTCTTTTTCTATATCCAGTTCTTTTGTAAATACAGATATTGCCTTATCCCATTTTACCGCACGTTTTTTATTACCCTCGGCAAGTTTCGCTGTACCGTTTTTCCCCGTCGCAACCGTCTTTTTTCTCCCCACCGGTGTTCCGCATTCAAGACAGAATTTCGCGTTTGACGGTAATTCAGTACCGCAGTTCCGGCATTTCAATACAGGTTGCATTTTTTTTCTCTCCTTAATATCTCTTATATCCGCAACAGTAATTCCTTCTTGGCAGAGTTTTTAGGATAAGCGGTTATCTCCAAACCCATGCCGAGACTGTCTAAATAATCTATCAATGTGGAAATCCGTATATCTTTACGATTTTCCAGTTTCGAGACGGCGGTTTGGGTGAAGTTTGTTATTTCACTTTGTTTCACGCCGTATTTTTCCCTTAGCATACCAAGCCTGATATTAAGACTTTCCCGTTCGGCCATTTTGCGGGCTTTTGCCAGAACCGCAGGGTCCATTCTTGCGTCAAGTTCGCTTATAGGGTGTGTTTTCTTTAAGACCTTATTTCCCACCACCTTGTTTCCCCTTACTATTGTGTATTAAAGCCTATGAACAATAATTCATGTTGTTAAGTACGGTACGGGTTCTGGTGGGTTCCGGTAGCTCCACCTTGATTTTGTCCTATACTATATTTATCTTGAGTTATGGAGGGAACCCTGCGGACCGAAGGGCCGAACCATCCGTAGATTTATTCACGGGGATTTTTTCTCCCTTCTCTCCCGACTATTATACCTTCCCCGCTAAATCCCCTTCCAGCAAATCTCGTAGCAAGTGGTAAAACAGTGGGAAAAAGCCCTCCGGCAAACCCATTTTTGTAAATCGGTGTCAACAAAACTGTCAACAAAATATTGACTTTGTTGACAGTAAACGGTAAGATTTGATATCGGGCTTATGTATGTAAGTCCTTATCCTGTAAGCATTTAGACAATTTGTATAGTTCTAATAGAAGGGGATTCCCCCCGACTGTTAACCACTGGGTCCGTGGTTCAAATCCGCGCGGGGGAGCTTGAAGGCCGTCCAATAGGACGGCCTAATTCATTATGGGATAAGGAATTAGCTCATAATGAAAAAAAAGTCCATAACTTGCTTGTGGCACGAAAAAAGCCCAAAAAGGCCGTGACAACAGAAGTGGCAACAAAGTGGCAACACTTTTTTGGAGGCCATTATGGGTGTCATGGTCGGAAAGTACCACTTATTCAGGCGGAGCCGCAAAAGCGGCGATTTTTACTACTACTGGTTCCTACAGGGCGACAAGC
>JAIRUO010000208.1 GCA_031254385.1 Treponema sp.
ATACGTTCCAGCATGGGCGGATTTTCCATGAGCCTCCCATTTTCATCCCTGCCCAGAATGGAGCCAAGGTCAAAACGGAAACCGTCAACGTGCATTTCCACAACCCAGTAGCGTAGGCAATCCATAATAAAAGTGCGCACAACAGGGTTATTGCAGTTTACCGTATTTCCGCAGCCGGAAAAATTCTGATAGTACCGTTTATTTTCGCATAACGTATAGTAGATGCTATTATCAAGGCCGCGGAACGAAAAGGTTTGCCCCATTTCACTTCCTTCTGCGGTATGGTTAAAGACTATGTCCAGAATAACCTCAATCCCGGCCCTGTGAAGTTCGCGTACCATTTCCTTGAATTCGTTCACCTGTGCGCCGGGGCTCTGATCTGACGCATAAGAACCTTTGGGCGAAAAAAACGCTACGGTCGAGTAACCCCAATAATTTTTGAGGGTATCGCCAGTTTCAGGATGTTTAGAAATCAACTCCCCTTCATTGAATTCCTGAATAGGAAGAAATTCCAGGCTGGTCACGCCTAAGTCTTTGAGATAAGGAATTTTTTCAACTACTCCCTTGTAAGTACCTTTATGGGTTACGCCAGAATTGGGATGCTGGGTCAAGCCCTTGATATGGGTTTCGTACAACACGCTAAAACGCAGCGGATAATTGAGCGGCCTGTCTCCTTGCCAGTCAAAATTGTCGTCTATAACTATGCATCTTGGCTGGCTTGCGGCAGTATCTTTTGTCGAATACGAAAGATCCGTTGAAGCCTCGCCCGGATTATAGCCCAAAGATTGACTCATATCCCAGAGCGAAAGATCAGTTAAGGCTTTTGCATAGGGATCGATGAGCGCCTTATTGGAATTAAACCTTAAGCCTTTTTCCGGAATATAGGGGCCTTCCACCCGGTAAAGATAGAAAGCCCCAGCTTTGAGGTCTGGGATATGGCAATGCCAAATATCTCCAGTGCGATATTTCCCCTTATCCAAGCGTATCTCTTCAGACGGGCTGTCCGGTTTGGATGATTCATACAGAATCAGCGTAACTACTTTTGCATTTCTGGAGAAAAGGGCAAAATTTACTCCCCTATCTGTTAGTGTTGCACCAAGGGGCAGGGCTTTCCCGATTTCCACTGCAAAATTTCCGAAGGCCATAATCAGATTATATCATATTGTGGAGAGAACCGCTATTCCCCCATTTGCGCTTCCCTAAACAACACATAAAAGTCTTCCCGGCTGATCTCCCTTGCGCCCAGGGTGAGTTTATAATCCAGAGGCATACCCAAATCCCAAAAGCTAAAGCCTGCTTTTTCCAGCCAGGCAGCGGTATGAATCATCTGAACAGTACCCGCATTATCTTCTTCAAAATATCCCGAATAACTGGTATACACTCTTCCGCAAACAATCCCGAATTCCCCGGCCACAAGTTTATCTTTACGGTACAGGGCAAATGAGACCGGCCTTGCAGGGCTTTCCTCAATATTTTGCATTTCCCTTATCGCCGTAATGAGCGGCGGGGTGAGCCAGCCATCACCGTGGATTTCTATACACTTGTCAAGAACAAGATCAAAGTCTCTGTCAAAATACAAATCGTATAACGGCAGATGCTTCTTTATGCTTTTTTTGACATATAGCTCGGGGAAGAAAAGGCATGACCGGATAAGGTGATGTTTTGGAAGGAGGACGAATTTTTCCGCTGTCCCGGTTTCTGATTCATCAGGCCCTGCCAAGTCTTCCAGCCTGCACGACATGACCAGAAACCCAGCAGCCATAAGCTCCGCGACAAATAACGGATCAAAACTTAATGAAAGACAAAAGTCCTCGCCGTACTCCGTATCAATCAGGGCATCAGCCGCCTTATCGCAGTCATCTCTGGGATCAAGAAACACATGGCCTGTTGGGAGGTAATGAAGGCGGTACATTTTTTTATTGATTTACCTTCAATAAAAACTCATCCAGCAAATTAAAATCTAGTTTTTCTTTATAGAATGTAAACAATGTTACAGCTTTTTGATAAAAAACTTCGTCATTTTTGGCTTTTTGAATGAACAACGCGTTTTCGTTTTTTGTTAGATAAAATGCCATCATTTCTGATCTGTCTTCCCCTTGATTAAGCGTTGAATAATTATTTAGAAAACCGGATAAATTTGGCCAGTAACCTAACGACTTATTTCCATTTTCACCTTCTTTATGTGCAATACCGCCGACATAGCTATCGTGATATAAATCCAACCACTGATCCCAATGTGATATATAATTTCTCATAATATAAAAATCAGTGCAATGATTCAATTCGTGATGAAATGCATGTTTTATTTCAGAATCTCTATTACGGGGCCCGGTGTCAACAAACAAAATATGATTGCCATTACTAGCTACACCCCCAATATCAACGTTGTTTTTTTTTAAGTTTCTTACAATTGCAATGGTGTTTAAGCCGATTCTGTCAAAGAACCCATCTGGGTATTTAGCCATTTCGGGCAGTATTAAATTAGTATAATAATAATGCAACTCAGCATTCAACAAATCATAAGTTATACTACTCGAAGCAAAACCTCCTTCGAAGCTAATAAAATGCCTCAAATGGCTATATTTGTCACAGCTAGCCAAAACAAACAGAACGACCAGCAAATATATAATTCTTTTCATTTTTTTTCTTTCGAATAATAATATACCCTTTGTTAAGGTATGTCCATCATAAAAAATATGAAATGCAGTGGGGAGTAGGCTACTATTCACCGCTAGCTTCTTCCACTACCACCTTTCTTTTTGGTCTTGGTTTACACCAGATTCCCCAAATACCGATAAACATCATTACCAGGCCGGTAAGTGCCGCTATAACTGGCAGAGCACCGTGCAAAAAAGCCACGACATCATTCCACCAGCCAAGCCCAAAGCCAAATATCTCCTGGGGCAGCGCCGCAAGGGCAGCCGCCGCAAGAATGACAAAGCCAATGATTAAAGCTCTCATACTTTCCTCCTTTCAAAAAAATAGATTCATAAGCACCAAAAGTCCATAAACACCGCATAAACTGTAGATAAACTTTTGTTTAAGCTGGATTAGGAACTGGGGGACTAGGGGATCGTTATTCGAACTATTGGGGTATATCCTGGAAGCAGTATCGTTGTTCGAATTATAGCCCCCGATCCCTTAGTCCCCGATCCCTTCTTCTAAATAGCCTTTCTTGCGAGGATTAATTTATTCAACGAATAAATCGCAGTGGCGAGTATCAGGCAAGCGGCTATTTGCAGGAAAGCGTTTGGATGGAAAATGATGAGGTTCAAAAACCATACCAAAGACGCTCTTAATGGCGCAATGGTCGTAAATACGCTGATAATTGCGACAATCAATACATCTGTAACCCAGCCGTACAATTTATCCTGAATTGCGGTCAATGTATGCACGAAAGTCGCAAGCAAGAATAAAAACGCGAATTGCCGTAAGAAAGCGACTATCACTCCGTTATTATGCCAACCGAACCAGTATGAAACGTCCAATGTGCCGCTTTTGTATAATTCAGTTGTCATTAACTTGTCGTAAGTGTGATACAGTATTACGCAAATCAGCGATACGG
>JAIRUO010000230.1 GCA_031254385.1 Treponema sp.
AATTTGAGCAGGAACTAAAATTGAATCGTACGCAAAATATCTGAAGTCATAATCCATGGGCATGAACCAGATGCCGTCTTTGTAGCACAGAGCTTCAAGAATATTCTGCCTGTAGTCCACTTTGTTAAAACTAGGATCAAGGTTCATATAAGGCTCAAGATTTTCCAAGGTTTTGCTTTCTACATATTTATGAAGGGGAAGTATATCCGTTGCATACAAATCCGCTCCCCTGCCGCTCATTAAATTGGTATTAATACGACTCAAATAATCTTGTCTGCTCTGGGGATCGTCCGATGTCTCTACCATCGTATATTCCACACCTCCCTCCATTATGGTTGTGTATATCGGCATGGCGGAAAAGGTTTCTATATTAACCTTGGTTCCCGGATACAGGGCTTCAAAACCGCGGGCCGCTTCTTCCAGATAAGTTTTGTATAACAGGGTATCATAGGCTGATACAGTAATCTGGCCTTCGATTTTACTGTCAAAAAATTCGGGACTCAGCCCCGTTCCGCCCGATGCGCTTTTACCGCAGCCCGCAAGAATCAGCAAAATAACCATTGTTAAAAACCCGCAAAAAACATTTTTCATTATGTCACCCCTATTTCTCATTTCTCTTTTTTCATTCGCTAAGATAAAGATCCACCCTGTTCTGTAAAATCCTGGCTATTTCTTCCGCGCTCCGGGTACCAGCAAAGTAATACCCCAGCTCGGTGCGAATCATATCGTCAAGGTTTTCGTCCTTTATTGCAAACGTATTTATTCTGTCCGAAAATTTTTCCAACATGGCCTTGTATTCTTCAACATATTCTTCCAGAGCCTGTCGCTGCCGTCCGCTCAGGGCTGTTCCTTTATCTTCAAGCCTGCCTCCAAATAATCTGAACTCGGCGCCTTCCGCACGGGCCTCATTGTTAATGCCAAGGCCTATGCCATAATAGCCGGGAATCTGCAATTCTTTGGAAAGAAGGTACTTTATAAAAGTCCAGGCTGTTGCCTTGTTCTTTGACTGGCTGTTCATGCCAAAACCCTGCCAGTATTTGAACGGAACCAAGCCGTCGGCATTGGCATGAATGCCCGCGATTTCATTGTACTCGCTAATAGAAGGGCGATAATCCATACCCATCGTACTCAAAATCGCAGGGAAATTGCGAAATAATAATTCAATCAGGCTATGATTTAATTCCAGCCTAAAATAGTACCTGGTTGAAACATCAGCAAAAGCATTTTGTACAAGCTGTTCATAACTCAGTTCGCCGCTGACGTGATGTGAAATATAGCTTTGTTCAGCATAATTCCTGACAGCGTTTAACAGGGCGGTAAACCTGCCGTCAAGGAAATTCACCCGCCGGGTATCCAGATTAATAAAATAATGCATATTCTCTTTGAGAAGCTGTCCAACCAAGGCCCTTTCATCCATTCTAAAAAGCTGGTGGGACCCGTCATGCAGGGAGTTGCCCAAGTTGAGAAGGTCTTCGGTACTAAAACTATTATCTATGCTGAATCCCTCTGCAATCTGAGCGGTAACCAAAGTTGGATCATAATCGAAATAAAAAAAAGAATAATTCATGGGCATAAACCAGATGCCGTCTTTGTATCGAAGGGCTTCAAAAATATTCTGCCGGTAGTCCAGTTTGTTAAAACCGGGATCAAGGTTCATATAGAGCTCAAGATTTTCCAAGGTTTTGCTTTCTACATATTTATGAAGGGGAAGTATATCCATGGCATACAAATCCGCACCTGTGCCGCTCATTAATTTGGTATTAATGCGGCTCAAATAATCTTGTCTGCTCTGGGTATCGTCTCCTGTTTCTAGTATCGTAACTTCCTCTTCCCCATACATTCCGGTAATGTATACAGGCAACGCGGAAAAGATTTCTATATTTACCTTTGTTCCCGGATACAGGGCTTGGAAACCGAGTGCCGCTTCTTCCAGATATATTTTATATGTGAAGGAATCATAGGCTGAAATGGTAATCTCGCCTTTGATCTCTCCGTCAAAAAAATTAGGACTCAAGGCTGTCCGAGAAGATGCGTCTCCGCCTCCACCGCAGCCCGCCATTATCAGCAAGACAGCTAAAACGGCGAACCAAAAAAACGCTTTTTCCATTAATAAATTTTCCATCATCAAACCTTTCATAAAAATCCCTCGTTAAAATATTCCACATTATTAAGTTTGCTTTATATTAAGCACACTAGTATCTTTCAGCAACAAAGATGGTGAATATATAATGCGAACCTTCTCTTCGAATCGGTAAATTGCTATCTTTTGAATGAACTCTTTTGATCGTTTCCTATTCTTCCGTTCGTTTTTCTTTTATAACTAACCCATTTTTATAAATTTTTTCATAGTAAGTAGTATTTTCATCGACTTGCTCACTCCTTTCCAAAATCAATTCATTATTTTCAATAAGCCCGTCAATATACACAAGATAATTTGTGGTATTATTATACTTATTTTTGTCAGAAATTGTATATGATAAAATTCCACCCTCAACCAGATTGACTAATGAACTAAAATTTTTATTATCAGTTATACTACAACTGATTATTTTTTCATCATAGTTGAAATTTATTTGTACTATTTCAACATTATTTTTATCAACCAATTTTATTGAATGGAACTCATCAAAATTCTCCTGTTCAATTCTATATCCAATATCATCCTTTTTCGCTTCACAAGAGAAGAAAAAAGTTAAAGCCAAACCAAGAAAAATATACCGCATCATATATGCCTCCGTCAATGTTTTTCATATCTTGACAAAATATAACAATAGAAAATGAACTTTTCCGATCATTTATCAAAAAAAGTTAAGGAATTTGGTACGGGACACGGCCTGTACGAAGTCCGTCCATAAAAATGCCGAATTTTTCCTGAATCTCAACGGGAAGATGATCACGGTAGCCGGGGTCATCAAAAATAAAATCAAGATAGCCGTCCTGTACGCCTACCGTCCTGCCGGTTCCGTATTGAATTTTTCCGTCAAGGGCATCGGAAAGAATTTCTAAAACGAGTTTCTTTTGCTCCATAATGCCGCAACCCACTATAAGACCCGGCGCATGGCTGTAATTGTTGCTGTTAAAATTTACCGCATACGCCCCCCTTTCCTTGATGGTGCGTATAAGGCCCAGGGCGGCGTTGCCGGCAATCGAGGTAAACACATATACCCCGGTGTTGACCATGCTTACGGCAAGGTCGGCGGCCTTGTTTGCGTCAAACCAATTGCCAATTACTCGAAAATCAAGCTCAATGCTTGGATTAACGAGGCGTGCGCCGTCAAGAAAACCGGGGACGATGTGCCGGGTAAGCAGGGGATATTCCTGTGCGGCTATAAAGCCGATCCTCGGCGGGGCATCCTTGTTTGCGGTATTGATGTGAGGCATGGTGCTGGT
>JAIRUO010000031.1 GCA_031254385.1 Treponema sp.
ATCGCGGGCATTGAAGGCGCGATTGGGAAAAAACTTGCTGAAGGAAAAGAAAGCGCATACTTTTCCCGCTCTTTGATAAAACTCGAAAGCAAGGTTCCCTTCTATATAAAAAATATTGATGAGCTTTCCGTGGAAAGCCTAGACCGCACGGCAGGGGCTGAAATACTGTTACGCGAAGGAATACGCCAGCCCGCTAAACAGCTTGATCCAAAGGTGGAAAGTTCCGCTAGAACCAATAACGAAAAATCCGGGAATTCATTGGCGAAAAAAAATGAAGAAGAAACTTCCAGCACGGTAGCCCAATCCCGGCAGCCTCTGGCTACGGCAGACCCATCGCTTTTGGGAGAGGGTATCTACAAAACCATACTCTCGGTAAAGGAACTGGAAGGACTTTTGGCAAAGGCAAAGAAACAAAAGCTTATGGCTCTGGACTTTGAGACCGATTCCCTTGATGCATGGAACGCCCGGCCCATCGGCGTTTCCATTGCGCTAAAACCAAAAGAAGGGTTTTATGTTCCCCTGGCAGCACACCATGGCCTAAAAGCCGGGGACGAAAGTCCTGCGCCTCATCTTGAGCCGGAAAAAGTCAGAGCCCTACTTGAACCTTTCTTTGCCGATCCCTCAATGACGATTGTGGCACATAACGCCAAGTTTGATTATAAGGTTTCACGGGGCTGGGGCATACCTAGATGGCAGTGCAAAATCTGGGATACTATGGTGGCAGCATGGCTCATAGATCCCGATCGCAATAACTTTTCCCTAGATTCACTTTCGGTTTTTTATTTTAACTATACTCCTGTGGCCTATAACGATATAGTTCCCAAAGGCAGCAGGTTTGATTCAGTACCACTGGAAATCGCTTCCAATTATTCGGCCGAAGATTCCGACCTTTGCCTCAGATTAAAAAGCCATCTGCTGGTAAAGTTATTATCAGAAGATATTCTAGCTAAAGCTTCAGACTTGAGGTCAAAAGGTTCTGAAACAGGAGCAGCTTCTCTTTTTACAAATATGGAAATGCCGTTGCTCCCCATACTAGCGGAAATGGAGGGCGTAGGCATAAAAATTGATCCCGAAATCTTAAGAAATTATGGCGTTGAACTGGGAAAAGAGTTGGATATTATACAGACTAAGACTTATAAAACCGTAGGCCATGAGTTTAACCTTTCTTCAACCCAGCAGCTTCAAAAAGTGCTTTTTGAAGAACGGAAACTTACGCCAGGCAAAAAGACCAAAACTGGCTATTCGACCGATATGGCGGTTCTGGAAGAGTTAGCCCGGGAGGACGAAGTTCCGGCCCTCATACTCAGGCACAGAACCTTATCCAAGCTCAAGTCCACTTATGTTGATGCACTGGCGGATTTGGCTGACAGCGAAGGTCGGCTCCACACAAGCTTTATCCAGACCGGCACAGCCACTGGCCGTCTTTCCAGCAGGGAACCCAATTTGCAGAACATCCCCATCCGGGCCGAGGAAGGTCGCCGCATCCGGGAAGCCTTTATCGCAAAACCAGGCTGCGTTCTTGTTTCCGCAGATTACAGCCAGATAGAGCTGGTAGTCCTTGCACATCTTTCGGAAGATAAAAATCTAGTAGGTTCTTTTATTGAAGGCAAGGATGTTCACAGTCGGACAGCGTCCCTCATATTTGGTATTGATGAAAAACATGTGTCCAATGAACAGCGCCGCATAGCAAAGACCATCAACTTTGGGGTGATGTACGGCATGAGCGCATTCAGGCTGGCCAATGAGCTGCAAATTAGCCGCACAGATGCGACAGCGTTTATAGAAGCATACTTTAGGACCTACTCGGGTGTCCGATCCTTTATTGACAGCCTTATCAAAAAAACCGAACAGATTGGTTATGCGTCAACGATTCTGGGTCGCAGGCGTTATATCTCGGCTATTAATTCACGTAATAAAACGGAAAAGGCCGGGGCCGAAAGAATCGCCGTGAATACCCCAATTCAGGGTTCAGCAGCAGACATAGTAAAGACTGCCATGATCAAACTGGATGCGGCTCTTTTGGCGGCATCAAGCCCGGCCCGGCTCCTTTTACAGGTACATGATGAATTGATACTTGAATGTCCCAAAAATATGGCAAAGGAATGTGGCGAACTCGTTAAAAGAGAAATGGAAAACGCCGTAAAACTCAAAATTCCGCTTAGGGTCAGCGTTGAAACAGGAAAATCCTGGGGGGATTTTCATTGACGAACTAAGCGAGAGTCGCGCCGTGCTTGCACGGCATGACCGAGCGTGTGAAATCAAAAAAGGGTTTAATACCCCGCGGCTTGCCGCGGAAAGCGCCGCAGGCGCGGGTGCAGGGCTTGCCCTGCGGTATTAATACCCTTTATTAGTTTTTATTCAGCTTCTATAAAAATGTATCTATTCCGCCCTGCATTTTTTGCCATATACAGTGCCTTATCCGCATACTCGATGAATAGTTTTTCAGCATCCCCGCTTAAGGGTACAGCAGAATATATCCCTTGCGAAACTGTAATAATGGGATCAATTTCGGTGTATTCATGTTTTATGGCAAGACCATTCACCGTTGTCTTGATCCTTTCCGCAACTCTGCTCGCATCGGGTGCCTTCGTGTTGGGCAGCATGACAATAAACTCCTCTCCGCCGTAACGACAAATGACATCCAAATTAACACGCAAAACGGAAGCAATCGCTTGGGTAACTTCAATCAAAACCTTATCACCCTGCTGGTGTCCGTAATTGTCGTTGTATTTCTTAAAAAAATCAATGTCAATCATTATTATGGACAGCGGTAATAGCTTCTTATAATGATCCTTTATGGTATGAGTAAGGTATTTATCCATGAATCTGCGGTTTTTGGCAGAAGTTAAAGCATCTGTGGTTGATGTATGTAGAGCTTTTTTCAGATTTACTACATATAACAGAATATATAAAGCGGTCAAAGTTAGTGACGGTACCAAAAAAACAATAAACAACAGCAGCTTTAAGAGCTTGGCGTTTCTTTCATATTCGTCTATATGAATATCAATGCCAAGCAATCCCACAAATGAGCCCTCTTCAGTATAAAAAGGGGCAAAGTAAGATATCTCGTATCCATATTCGTCATGTGCAATTGCATGGGTTGGCACTTTATCCCGAAATGCAGCCTCATTAGTATCACGTAAATAGCTGTATCTTCTTATATCATCGTAATAAGTTGCATCTTCATCTAAAATTTCTTCTAGAGTTTTACCGGGAACTACATCTATAAGCCAAACAGTATTAAGCGGCGTACCAGCTTGCGCTCCATAAAAATCTTCGCATTCTTCAGTGACATGGTATTTGATCTGTTTTTCTTCCAGTTTAGTCAAAATATATACAAATCTGATATCATCAAAGCCATCTGCTTTGTCACTGAACATATCAGCAAGCCTGATGTTAGCCGGGTGCAGAAGGAGTTCTGCAAATTCCAAGTTTTCTAATTCTTTGACTTCCGCATCTGTTAATCTGAAATTTTTATCCGTTAATATCGCTATATCCCTCGCTTTTGAAACGAAAACCGAATAATTTATTTTCATCATCCAATCTGACACATAATTTATGATAATTATACTAAGACCTATATATAAAAACATAATAGCGGCGATAACATATTTTTTCATGCAAGGGTATATTATATTCCGTGTAAATAAATGAAAGGTGTTTTTTTACAATTATTAGTAATAAAGGGTGAGTAACAGTGTATAATGAGTATATTGTATTTTTTCAGTAACCGGACTGTCTTACTTCTTTACCGCTGCCACAGCCTGTTCAAGCGCCTTCTCCAGCATTTCAACCGGTGGCTCTTTGATGTAGCCGAGTTTGTTTAGATCTTCGACCAGGCGATGAGAGGCCTCAATATCCGCTTTGGTGCGGCTGTAGACTTCGTCCCAGCTTAGGTTAAGGCGGGCAACCCCTTCTTTAATCGCCTGCTGGGCTGTGTCGGCTGCTTCTATGGCAAAGACTTCGGTCTCTTCCATGTTGGCAATAATGTTGTCCGGCGTAATACCGCGTTTTTCGGAGAAGTCGGCAATGGAGTGGGCGCAGCGTATTGCCATGCCGTCTGTGATTTTTTTTGCGCGTACCAGGAGTGCGCCTTTTAGGATGCCAGGAAAGCATACAGAATTGTTCACCTGATTGGGGAAATCCCCTCGGCCTGTGGCAACGATGAACGCGCCTTCTTCTTTTGCCGCATAAGGCCATATCTCCGGCACCGGATTGGCGCAAGCAAAGACAATGGCCTTGTCAGCCATGGCCCGAATCCAGGATCGCTTAACCGTCTCGGGGCCGGGGGCGGCAAGGGCGATGAGTACGTCCGCACCCTTTATTGCCTCGTCCACGGTAGAGACGCAGCCTGGATTGGTTTTTTCGCATATTTCCCATCTGCGGTATTGGCGCTTATCATTCTTAATGTCGTCCCTGCCAGTGTGAAGGCCGCCATTGATATCCAAGACTATCATTTTTGATGGGTCTCCGCCGTCAGAGAGGATGAGCCGGGCAACCGTGGAATTGGAAGCTCCGGCACCCAAAAGAACGATTTTGGCATCGCCGATTTTCTTCCCGGCAAGTTTCAGGGCGTTTATCAGGGCGGCCAAGGTAATGCAGGCTGTTCCCTGTGCATCATCATGCCAGACGGGTATGTCGCAGATTTCGCGAAGTTCGTCCAGAACCTTGAAACAGTTAGGCTGACTGATGTCCTCCAGATTCACGGCGCCAAAAGAGTGCTGCACCATCTTTACAAATTCAATAATTTTATTGGGATCGTTAATACCGCCCGGGCCTTTGGAATCCACACACAAGGCCACCGCGTCCACGCCTCCCAGGTACTTCATCAGCATGGCCTTTCCTTCCATTACGCCCAAACCGCCAGGAGGCGTACAGTCGCCGTCTCCCAGTACCCTGGTCGAATCTGAAACAACCGCCACCAGGTTCCCCCGGTTGGAGAGTGAAAAGGAAGCGTCATTATTTTCGCGAATAGTAGTAGAAATTTTGGAGACGCCTGGGGTGTACCACACATTGAACCAGTTAAAACCATAAACTCCGCTCTTGGGCACGGTCTGCATCTTTCCGCCGTAAAAGCGGTGGGCTTCCAGGGCAAGATTTTTAAGGAACAGCGTTTTTGCCTGGGCCTTCTGTTCTTCCGAAAAATCCGCAGGAAAAAGTTCGTTTAGGTTTTTAAGTGTTGGATCAATTTTCATTATGTACTCCAGAAATATATAATAACAAGAACCCTCTCTTTAAAACTAATACAAATGCTCTTTTAATGCAACTAACTCAAGTCCTATGTTTTTTGTATTAATTGTCCGATCCATCACCCTTTGCAGAGACGGTGGAACAGGAACAGGCCCTGTAAGATTTTCCAGCACTTCTGCGAATTTTGCAGGATGGGCTGTGGAAAGAATTATGGGCGTAATACTTTGGGCAATAACTCCGGCTTCTTTCAATTTATCCACCGCATTCCAGCCGACTGCGGTGTGGGGGTCCAGGTAATAGCCTTTTTCAAAAACCTCTGAAATTGTTACGCGACATTCTTCATCGGTAACAAAAACACCGGCAATCAGGCTTCGCATTTCTTCCCAGGAAAAATGGGCTGCCATACGCTCAAAATTGCTAGGTGCACCAACATCCATGGCATTGGAAATGGTAGACAGGGAAGGTCGGGCCCTGTAATTTCCATTCTCAAGATAATCTGGAACAGTCTTGTTGATGTTTGTGGCTGCGATAAAACGACCGATGGGCGCACCCATTTTATATGCGTAAAGCCCTGCGGTAAGGTTCCCAAAGTTTCCCGAAGGCACTGAGAATACTTGTTTCTCGCCTTTTCGCGGATAGCCTTCGATTCCACCCTTCTTGCCCGAATCCGCTTTTCCCCGCACCTTGGGTGTAGCCTCTCCATCGGGATCGACAAGGCCGGCAAACGCCCTTCCTGCGGCAGAGGCATAATAACTAGCCTGCGGAATTAGCCTGGACACGTTAATTGAGTTGGCGGAGGCCAGACACAGCCGTTTTTTTAAATCTACGTCAGCAAAGGCTTCTTTAACAAGCCGCTGGCAGTCGTCAAAACTGCCGTCTACCGCAAAGGCCCTGATGTTTCCACCCAGGCCCGCAATCTGTTTTTCCTGCAATTCTGAGATACGGCCCCTGGGATAAAGGACCGTAACAATAATGCCTTCAGCTCCGAAAAAGCCGTCCGCAACGGCCCCGCCTGTATCGCCGGAGGTTGCGCATAATATATTCAAAGGCTGTGTTTCACCCCTGCGTAAATAAGAAAAAACCTGAGCCATAAACCGCGCTCCAAAGTCTTTGAACGCTGCGGAAGGGCCGTGAAAAAGTTCCAGCACAAATCTATTGCCTGCGCTTACCAGAGGCGCATTGAAGGTATAAGCCTTATGTATCATTTCTTCCAGAACAGTAGAAGGAATATCATCTATCACCCAGGGCTTTATGGTTTCATAAGCAATGTCGGTATATGACATTGTACCCAAAGAAGATTTAACCGCTGTGGAATATTCGGGGATTTCTGCGGGAACATAAAGGCCGCCGTCCGGGGCCAGTCCTGTCAGAGCGGCTTTGGCAAAACCCACGGGGTTATTTTTGCTTCTGGTGCTATAGTATTGCATAACAACTCATTTTAGCTTGCTGTGAAGTTTTCTCCGCTGTTTGCGTTCAGTTGTTTTTTTATCCTCGCTGTGCTTTTCATCAAGGTCTGGGTATACCCGTACAGGTTCGCGATCGGGCAGACGGGACGCAATAAGAGCCCAGAGGATTCCCCCAAAGATCATAATTAAGCAGAGTATCTGACCAGTGGAAAATGAAGTTAGGGGATGGGCAAGGGCTGGAGGCAAATTGTTTCTGACAAATTCGATGCGGTAGCCCAACTCCGAATCAGGCTCCCTAAAGTATTCAATAAAAAAGCGGATAAGGCCGTATCCTGAAACATAAAGGAAAACAAGAAAACCCTTAAATGGTTTGCGGTTACGGAAAAGCCAAATGATAGCCCAAAGAACGATTCCTTCAAAGAGCGCCTCGTAAAGCTGGGACGGATGGCGCGGAGGATAAAAAATATCGCCACGGACAAAGTCCAGGCCCATTTGTTCTGCTTCCCTTAAAATGACATTGTAATACCTGTCTGAAGGATAAATGCCGCCCTGCGGGAAAATCATTGCGAAAGGCCCCGTGCTGATGCGGCCGTAAAGTTCGCCATTGATAAAATTACCAAGCCGCCCAAAAGTGTAGCCCAAAGGAATGCTGGCCACGAACATATCGTATAATTCACGAAGGTCGAATTTTTTTCTCCATGAATAAAGGGCCACCCCTATAGCTGTGCCTATGACCCCTCCGTGATAGCTCATGCCCGCAAAACCTACTAACCTTCCGTTTCTGAAAGGCCAAAAAATAAGCCAGGGCGCCCTGATGGCCTCTTCAGTGTCATAAACAAGGAAGTAAAAAATCCTGGCGCCAAGCATCAGTCCCACAATGCCCCAGATGAAAAGCCCTGATAACTGGTCTTCTGTCATCGGGAAATGTCTTTCGCGGACCTGCCGTTTGTAAAGGAGAAAGGCAATGCCAAAAGCCACTATGTACATTAACCCGTACCAACGCAAGGGAAGCCCTGGAATGATTTCAGGTTTTAGCCAAGAAGGAAAATTAACCGCAAGCAGCATAAGGTATCATATATTTTGTTGTATTTTTTGTATATATCGTAAACTAGTAAAGGGGGGACAGTTTCCATACATCAGCACCATGCAGTTGCCTTTGTCGTGTCCCCCCTTACGCTCCAGCCGCCTTACGGCGTCTTTCGCTATCCCCCTGACGGATTGGTGTCAGTCACCTTTTTCTGTTCCATTTGTCCTTCAAGCAGCCAGAATTTGACGGCGGTTCCGTTGCCTTTCATTGAGATATATTCCTCATAAAAAGGCAGCCTGAGTTCTCTGGGTATGGATGTGTCAAATATTCTGTCCGAGAGAAAAGCCAGCCTTTCAGACCTTTCATTGCGAGCCTGTTCCACGGCCAGTAATTTTTCCTGCCGTCTGACCACCAGCACAGATACCAGCACGGCCAGCATGGATACCAGGAAGCCAGCCACACCGGTAATCGCCCCGATTAAGCCTGATACATTCTCCATTCTGTCCTCCTGCTCCGCTGCTACGCTTGGGATAATTTCATTATATCACGGTTCTGGCGTAAAACCAGCCCTGAAAATGGGGTTAGGGATTAGGAAAGGGGGGGACAGTTTCCGTACATCAGCACCATACAGAAACCTTTGTCGTGTCCCTCCTTTCGGCGCATACATGGTATGCGCCTATCCCCCTGCTTTAGGCAG
Organism: Treponema sp.; assembly: GCA_031254385.1. The sequence continues at coordinate 8,321 of JAIRUO010000031.1, forward strand.
CATGGTATAATCAACCGAGCCGCAAAGCGGTGTCGTATCAACGATACGCGGTTCCCCCTCTTGATGCTGCTGAAAAAATGCTTTAGCTGACAAACGCATAGCGTTTGTCGAAGGTATAAAATCCGCAGGGAAGCGGATTTTATACCCCTATCCCCCAAAACGGCACCTTTTTTCCTCCCCTTTTCCAAAACCCCCAAAAAGCGTTATAGTATAAGCAGAGGAAAGTATGGATATTGTTATCCTAGATAGTGCGCTTAAACATGATATAACCGAAGATAGAATCCTTTCGTGTTTGTTCAATATTAGGGGCGATAAGCTGCTGGATGATCCCCCACCAAAGCGTCTGTTGGCAGGTTTCGATAATCTGGGAAACGCACTTGAGATTATTGCGGTAGAAGAAGAGCAGGAGTGTTTGGTGGTTATTCATGCCATGGAACTGAGAAAACAGTTTTATTATTTACTAGGGGGTAATTGAATGGACTATAACGAAATTGACGTTGAACGCATAGTAAACGAGGTAGTTACCGCAGAAGAGCAGGGAAAATTACGGAATGCAACAAAAAAAGAAACCATGATAGTCCGTCTTGCCGCCCTCAGCGCTATTGTCAAAAAAATGCAAGCACTTGTTGAAAATGATAAAGAGTTAGTTGGGGTCTAGTATCCCTTGCCAATCCCTCAAAACAGTGCCAGGCACTTTTTCATGCAGGGAGAAATGAGAAATGAAAAGAGGGCTTATCTTTGCATGGTGTCATTCACGGTACAGATCGCAGGCTCACAGCAGAGCTGGCATATGAAGAAGAATGGGAAGGTTTAAGAATCATGCTCTTTAAATT
>JAIRUO010000059.1 GCA_031254385.1 Treponema sp.
GCAAGAGCTGAGTAAAATCCTTATAAAGAGTAAAGTGAAAAAAGAAAAATGAAGAAAGGGTACTTTCATTGTTTGTTAGATTATATGATTATACGGTTATTTATGGTATAGTAGTTCTATGAGTTTTAGCCGCATTATTAAGTTGTCTCTTGTCTGTGTCCTGGCGGCAGGGGCGAATTACCTTGTCCATAATATCTTTGTGAATTTATTAAGAATACCGTTATTTTTGGATACGGTATTTAGTGCCGCGGTCAGTTTTGCCTTCGGTCTGAGTCCCGGCCTTGTTACGGTTCTGCTTACCAAAGCGGCGTTTGTTGTCGGCGGCGGCAGTTTCGACCCCTTTATACTCTGTAGTTTTGCAGAAGTTCTTTTAGTATGCCTATTGAAACCGTCTAGACCCGGCGCTTCTGCTAAGTCGCCGGACGCTTCTGTGAAAGTGCCTGGTACAAAAATGCGGACATTGGCCTTGCCCGAAGCTGCGCTTACTTCATCCGCCAGCATTTTTGCCAGGCTCATGTTGCTGTATATAGTATGCAGCGTAGCGGTAAGCGTCTTAGGCGGCATAATTGAATTCATCTACTACACCGTACTGCCAAATCAAAAATTATACTTTAGCGCGGAAGATACCCTCAAAATAGGGCTTTTAGAAAGCGGTATTCCCCCATTGGCAATGAACATTCTATCCCGAATTCCAGTCAACTTAGTAGATCGCTTTATCGTTATCTTCGGCGGATATTTTATTTCGCAGTTACGCCCCAAGGCAGTGCAGCGCTAAATCTTCCCCTGTGCTTCCAGTTCCTGTAGACCCTTAATGCACAGATCCACGCCTTCCATCTGGGGATGAACCTTTTCTTCTTCGTACTCCACAATAAAATGCTCAGTGCCGCCAGAGTCGCGGCACCAGTGCATAAACTCTTTCCAGTCTATGTCGTCCTTGCCAATGACGGGCGCAAAACCGTCGCTTTTGGAATAGGGCTTAAGGTGAACAGAACGTGCGCGGCCAGGGTAACGCTTCATAATGGCCATGAGGTCTGCGCCGCCGGACAGGGCGTTGCCATTGTCCATCTGCATGACAACTGACGGATCGGTGTTGTCAAAGAACACGGTAAAGGGCAGTTCGCCGTCTATCATTTTGAATTCTGAGGCGTGGTTATGATAACCGAGCATTAGGCCATCAACCTGAAGCCGCTTTGATAGTTCGTTAAATTTATCTGCGGTACGTTTCCATGCGTCAATGCTGTTCGTACACTCAGCAGGCAGGCTTGGTACAATAACATATTTGTTGCCGATTTCCTTAAAGTACTTTATGGTGGATTCCAGTTTATCATCCTGCACCAGGCTCCAGGGTGTATGGTAACCCACGATTTTTAAGCCCGTTTCTGCAACGCCGTATTTAATATCCGAAGCTGACAATACAAAATTGCCAAAGCCCTCAACGCCGATGTAGCCCATGCGCTTTAACTCGTGAAGCGTATGCAAGGGCTCCTTAAATAATACCGTTCTTACAGAATAAAGCTGAACAGAATATGTAAATGACATGATGCCCTCCGTTTATCTATTCTAGAGCAGAGGGACTCCAAGCACAAGCCCAATAGAAAAGGCCCTGTTGCTGTCAAATGCATCGGTCATTAGCACATCGACAACAAATTTTATTTTAGAAAAGACCGGAACTGCGGAAAGGTCAATACGAAAGCCGGTGTTAAGGACGCCCCGGATCCGGTGATCGGCGCTTGTGGGCTCGGCGCTATAAGAAAAATTCGCAAAATCCATAATCCAGTGTACAAAATTATTCAGAACAGAAGGAAACAATATCATGTCAAAACCCATTCCAAAATCAATATTGGTATCTGGACTATTTTTAATAAAGGTCTTGCCCAGAACCACGGTAGTTTCCGCAGGCCAGTTAAAAAAATGCCCCGAATATGTTACCGCAAGATAGACTTGCCCAGCCATTCTATCCGGGCTGCTATTCCACATATCCAGAAGCTGAAAATTTCCTCCCAAAGCAAGAGCCGTATTCTCTATGGGAAAGTGAATCTTTCCGCCCAAAATAAAGCTCGATTCATTGCTTCTCGGCTGTATATCAAAGGCGCCGCTAATTTCTACCATCTTAAAAATACTAATGCTTATAGCCGGGATATGTGCAATATCTTTTCTAATTATTGTATGGTGTCCCAGATCAAGGCCAAGATAGCTGGTTTCGTCCCAGCTTATACGGGCAGTTGGAATGGATACAAGCCCGGTGCTTCCGTTAAGGTTCATACCCTTTAGAGTTTGCGCATTCAGGATTGGCGCTACAACAAAAAGAACCGCGAATAATTGCACAAATAAACGATATTTCTTCATCTATTGAGTATCGGCAGTTAAGATAAGAGACTTTTCTGCAATCCAATAAAAACATCTTCAAGGCTGTTAAACTTTAGCGTCGCTTTATAGTCCAGGGGAGTGGGCATATCATTCACTATTACTATTTCTCCCCCCGTGCTCAAACAATACTGGGGCAGGGAAGCTGCCGGCTGTACCTGGAGGCTCGTACCCAGAACAAGCATTAGGTCAGACTTTTCAGCTTCTTCTGTTGCTTCGCGCAAGGCTTCTATGGGGAGCGCCTCTCCAAAAAAGGTAATGGCCGGCTTTAGGACTCTGCCGCACTTGGGGCATTTGGGTAATTCCCCGGCCTTTACCAGGGCGGCGGCTTCTTCAAAGGGCATGCGTATTCCGGCGCAGCGCATACAATAATGGATTCTGGGAGAACCGTGAATCTCAATTACCTTTTTGCTTCCCCCTTTTTGATGAAGCAGATCAATATTCTGCGTAATAACCGCTTTTATGAGCCCCTGTTTTTCCATAGCTCCAAGGACAGTATGAACAATGGAGGCTTCTTTTTCGTCAAGATTATATATAAAGGAACCGGCTGCCTTATAATAAAAAGAAGGATCTTTTTCAAAGTAAGAAATATCAAAAATCTTCTCCGCGTCCATTTCCTTATAGAGGCCGTTCTTTCCGCGAAAGTCCCTAATGCCCGAAAGGGTACTCACACCTGCGCCCGAAAGAACCGTGCAATGCCTGGCTTTGCGGATTTTTTCAATAAGGGCGTTTAAGGAATTGTCCATTTTACATATTCAGTTTTTCAAGCAGAAGCTGTTTGAATTTAACCGCTCCTTCCATATATTCAAGAGCCAGGGATGCTTCGCAGTCCGCCAGCGCCTGGGGGTAATCTTCCAAATGATAATATGCCTGGCCTCTGCGGTAAAGGCAATAATGCTGAAAGGGATTTATTTTTAGAGAAACATTAAAACTATTTACAGCCTCCGTGTATTGCCGCAATACCGCATGAACTATGCCCTTGTAATAGGCTGCCTTATGCGAAGCGGGATCAAGCTCCAGCGCCTTTGCAAAATCCGCGATTGCGTCTTTGTAATGCGACCTGGCAAAGAAAGCCATACCCCGGTGTTTAAGTATAAGCGCTTTTATGTCGTCTTCTGGATCAATTTCAAGAATCTGCGTATACAGGGCAATGGCTTGCTGGAATTTACGCTTGTTATGCGCAGAAAGGGCATTGAGCAGCATTTCGTCAATGGATGCGCGGGAAGAGTAATGCGGCTGCAACTGCTCTTCAATTTCTTCGCGGGTTTCTGGCATGGCTTCAGAAAAAAGAAGGGCATCCGTAGATTCTTCAATTTTTCTAAAGAACGAATCCCGCCGTTTTTCCAATTCCCCGTTCAACTGCCGCTGGTAACTCCTGATCTCCTGAAAAATAATATCTGCAAGGGACAGGCTCGCGTTTACCGCTGCCAGCTTTCGTTTTATAGGTTCGTCAAGGGGGTTGAATTCGGCCTTATAAACAAGCTCATGCTCTACTTCCGCCCAGGCATCTTGCAAGATGGTGCGAATCTGGATTTCTGCAGCTTCTTCGGCAGGCAGGCCCCCTGCTTTCACAAGGTCCAAAGGGAGCTTTATCTGCAAATGAACAGATTCATACCCGAATTCCCGGAATGTGTGATCCCCCCCCTTGTGCTGTACTTCATAAACTTCAAAGTTGGCGTTAAGCACTTCTTCTACTGTGGCAAGGTCTTCCAGAAAAGGGCATACAATGCGTAAACCTATAATATCCGCTATTAAAGGAGAAAGCGAAGAATCGTCGCTTTTTAAGAGCCGTATATATTTTTTATAATAACTGTCAAAATCCTTGACTCTGGCCTTTATAGTTGGAGTGGACAGAAGATGATGAACCGCCTCGCTTACACGGACAGATAATTCTTCTGCAGCAGATTCCCGGGAATCCAATAATTCATCATATTCTTTTTTTAAAGCACTTTGATCAGGATACTGCATAATTATATCACCTAACCCTAAAGAAAAGGCTGTCTGATATTACCAGACAGCCTTATTCTCAAACAGGTACTGATGTATTAGTTAGTGGGAGTCGGGGTAAACCCAAACCTTTCCTGAACTGTAGTACCATAAAGAGGATCATAAACTTCTTGGGCCTGTTTCTGGGCTTCCAGATACTGGAGAACCTGGTTCTGGCCAAAGCGTTCCATTTCAAAGATCTTCTTCTGGGTTTCCCTGTCTCTTATGATATTCCACAGGGTCTCATCATCAATATCCCTGTCGGTATCAAGTACCGCTTTATCATAGATGATCTTGACATCTTTGAAGTAGCCGATAAAATCTCCGCCAACCGCATCGGCATCCCTGTCAATTCTAAATCCGCCGAATTTCACAAAGGGAGTGCTGGTGGGATACAGGGGATAAATCCTGAGTTCCCGGTTCCTGACATCCATTATGTACTGGGGATTAGTCCAGGTGAGTTCCGCCCATCCTTCAAAATTGAGGTAGCCCATGAATACCGTTTTCTCGATCCCATCGGAATCAATAAGAATAACGTTAAGGCCGTGGGGGAAGTTTAGTCCGTAGGTATTGACCGCAACGGACCTGATGGTTCCTACGTTCTTTACCACTCCGTACCCTTCTTCAAAACGGCTGGGGCCTGTGATCCCGTTGGAAGTTGAAGCTGAGATAGCACCGTCATTGCCTACATCGGCCTGGGGCTCATAAGCGGGAATTTCAAAAGGCGGCTTGATAGTTGCCTTGGAATAGAAATTCTCCAGGGGGAAGTGTACCCTGACGCCCATAACTGTTCCCCACTGTTGAGAGGGAGCTTCCCTGGTGTAGGTATTGGCAATATTTGTTACAGTCCGGGAAGAAGATGTAAAAAGTACTTCCCAGTTTGTAATGGCAAGAGATGTCTTCATTACTGCCCTTTGCTCCGGGGTATAGCTGCTTCCGGCTACCATACTGTAGTCCATTACAGTCTGGCGGTTTTGTGTCGGATTACCGGCCTGGTTATTCATGATATCTGCCGTTAGCAGAGAGAAGTCAATAAGAATGGCTTCTTCGGCAAATGCGGCACCGGCTAGTAACAACACGACGAGAAGAATGAATATCCGTTTCATTCGATACTCCTTTTTAAAAAACAATGTATAAAACCTTAATTAAGAAAAGTATACTTTATATACTCTTAATTGTCAACGCCTTTTGACTGGTTTTATAAAATTATCGGCAGAATCTTCAAAAATCGCACGGAATTCATTAAAAAAAATTTCATTTCCGCCGATAAATAGCCTCACATCTTTTACGGAAGAAAAATTCCGCATTATGCCTTCATACAAGGTCAGAAAGCTTGTAAAAACGGTTTCGACCCCTGGCGAACCCAAGGCCAGGGCCGATTCTTCCGAAAAATCGGCATAAACGACTCCGTCTCGGAAAATCAGGGATTGGAGCCGGGTTTCCCTTGGAAAAAGAAGAGAAGCCTCCGGGGACACAGGCCCGAGCAAGGCCTCTTCCGTATAGCGGCGTATATCGGTTTCCGGGGAATTTGAGCGCCTGAGCAGGCGATCTTCTACAATAGTAGCCCCTTCCAGGGCTGAATAGAACACAAAAGTCCTTCTGACAAGCCCCAGATAGAGGTATTCTCCCAAGGCTATAAGGCTAATGAGGGCCAAAAACACGAGATAACGGTTCCGTTTAATGCCAAAAAGATTGTATGCAACCTTTAGCATATTGTTTGCTATAGAGTTCATGTCAATATAAAGCAGTAAAACCCCCGGACAGCTCAAAAAGAGTCACAAATTCGGTAATTCCATTATACAGCGCTTCCGCGAATTTTATCAAGTACGCTTCGTCATTCATTAAAACCGCATCGGTCTGGTTGCTTACAAAGCCCAGCTCCACCAGAACCGAAGGCATTCGGGCATTCCTGACAACGAACCAGTCGTTCTCTTTTAGGCCCCTGGAAGGCATCAAGTGGCCGAATATCTCGTTAAACTGGTTGAGTATTCTCTGGGAAAGAAGCCTGCTTTCGGTAAAGAATTCTTCCCTCATCATGTCGTTTAAGATTGGCAATATTTCTGGGGAACCGGAAAAATTTGACGAGTCCAGCAGATTTCTCTTGTAATCCGGGGGCAAATACCAAATTTCGTAGCCTCTGGCAGAAGGGTTGCTGACGGTCGAGTTAGCATGAACGGAGACAAAGATAATCGCTTCGTTGTCTTTCATGGGGATTCCGTTTGCTATGAGGGTGCGGTCTTCCAGGGTAACAAAATAATCCCCGTCTCTGGTAAGCATTACAACCTTGTCCGGGTAAGCTGCGCTTAATCTTGCATAAAGGAGCTGCGAAACCCTAAGGACTATGTCTTTTTCTATAGATTTAATGGTTGTTCCGTTTACGTTATGGGTGGCCGATGCGCCGGAATCGTTTCCGCCGTGCCCCGGATCAATAACAATGGCAGCAATGCGGAAACGGGATAGCTCATCTTCCAATAAGCGGGTGAAAGTACTATTAACGCCCAGGACAAAGGCTTCCGGGAAGCGCAGCTCTCCGCCTTCTTGATAGGGCAGAGGCAGATTGAGGATTTCGCGGTTGTCAAAAAGCACAGGCCCCTCTTCCCCTGCACTGCCGGCAAAAAAGGCCGCGTAATGATCCCCAGTGCTGAGTACGCCTGAACCGAAAAAGGGATCCCATCTAAGCTGAATATTTTGGGTAATTTGCCCTAAGGATTGTGATCCGGCGGAAGAGCCGGATATCTGGGCTGTAATTATTGCGGGAAAGCATATTACGAGGAGAAATACTGTTAATAGTTTATATTTCAAAGTTACAACTCCTATATGCTTTTATAACTGCCTGACCCTGGCTTCTTTCGGAAGGTGCCAGATCCGCCAGGGCTTCATACAAAACACAAGCCCTGCGATAGTCTTCTTCTGTGTCAACAGTAACCCTCATGCCAAAGCCCTGCCATTTGACAGGCGCCAAGGGACGGTGAAGCTTGAACAGTTCCGGATGGCCGTAAAGATAAGGGCACACGCTCTCCCGCTCATAGCTGTTTTGGGCTTCCTTTTCTGCCCTGAGCAAGGCTTCTGCATTTACCGACTCCACTCCTGCACCGTAGGGAAGGCCGGAATAGCCAGAATAGTCAGCCCCAAGGCCCGAAGCCTCGGCGTTTAAGGCCTCCGCCGCGTCTGAAAAAACAAAGGGATTGTCTCCGGTAGCCCGGATTATCCGGTCCGGCTTAAAGAGGCGGATGGCTTTGCAGTACCTTATAAGCACATCATCCCTGGGCCCGGGGACTATTTCAAAACCGGCCTCTTTTGCAAGAGGGCCAAAAGGCTCAATGCAGTCATCTGGACAGGCCAGAATCTTGACATCGCAATTTACATTGCCAAGAGCTTCCATGACCCGGAATATCATAGGCCGTCCGCCAAGGGGAAGCAGGCATTTTTTCTCAAGCCGCGCCGAATCCAGCCTTGCCTGTAATATCAATATAGTCATGTCCCGGAATCTCCCCAAAGTTCCGCGACGCTGCGGGCATCGCGGCGGAAACGGTAACGGTTGATTTTTACCCATTGCCTTGCCAGGGAAAACTCTTCCCAGGCGCCAAACATATCCACTTTGAGCTTCCAGCAGAACGAGGGGAAACGCCGCAAGGGTAAATTGGCATGATCCCCATGAAAAACCGGGGCAAGATTTTTAAGATAAAAGCGCTTATAGCTTTCATCTGCTGTGCTGTCTCCTGGTGTAACCGTACCTTCATAAAACAGCTTTACAGCCATTGTTGCCGCTATTTCTTCCCCCCAGAGCCGGGAACGGAAACCAAAATCCATAAGCTGCCAGTAAAAACTGTTAAGGCTTCTGTCAAAACCTCCCAAACGCAGAAAACGCTCCTTGCTATATACGCCAATTCCGTCAAAGGGGTACAGTGTAGGCTGCGCTTCTTTTGCCGGAAGAAAGGGGAAGCATTTTACGATGCCCTTGATGAATACAGGGGCAAACAGGGTCGGAATAGTTTCGTGCCTGCCGTTTTGAATGACCGGCACAGTACAGATCCGGTCCGCGCTGCGAAATGATGTTAAAAGCAGTTCCGCAATACGTTCCGCACCTCCCCACTGTATACGAAGATCGTTCCATAGCACCATAAATAGCGGGCCGGGCAGTTCCTGCGCGGCAATATTTATTTCTTCTCCGTGGCTTATTTCCGTAGCAGGCACTATAAAACGGACAAAGGGGAAAGAAGCGGACAGGCCGTCCAGATCATAACGTTTTTTGCTGCCTTCTAAAGAGACCACATAATCAAATCCGGCTTTTTCAAGTTCCTCAAACAGCCTGGCCCTGGAATAGGGAGCGCCCCGGTTAAGAATAACCGCAGAAAGTCCGGTCGAGCCTTTGCGCTCCAATCCCCCCACTACGGTGTAGGGAGCGGTATCTTTAAAAGTTGTAGGTATAGTATTCATCGCAGTCCGCGCATTGCCCCGGATAGATTCCGGCTGCATGTTTAAGGTAGAGTTCACCGAACCTGATGCCCACGGGCATTTCGTTGATGGACTTTATGTCCACTGACCCCCAGATTTCCTCAAGCGATAAGCTAAAGGCATTTGGCCTTGCGCCCGGAGCAACTAAACCCTCAAGGTCTTCACGGCATTGCAACACCGTCCCGTCCAATGCTATGCATACATCGCGCATAATATGCCAGCAGGGTCGCCTTTTAACTGGAGAAAGGTCAGAAGCCTGGAGCTTTGGCAGTTTTCCGCAAAAATCATCATATTTCTGAACAATTACCTGATCTTGCCCTGCCTTATCCTTCCAAAAACGGTAAAACGCTTCTATATCATCTTCTGCGCCCTGAACCCGTACAGCCTGTATATAAGTATTTCCCGGAAACAGCGCTAAAAGCTGTTTGACACATTCGTTTGCCTCCGCAAAACCTGGGCCGCGTATTTCTTTGTAGCGGTTCGGGTCAAAGGCATCCAAGGAAACAATCCAGGAAAGAGGCGAGTCAAGAAGGCTGCTGTTCCGCGCCGGAGCTGCCTTCACAGCCGCAGCCAGTTGTTCCAGTTCCGCAAGCTTCCAGCCAATGCCCGAAGTCTCTATAACAAGCGATAAAGTGGGCCTGTCCAGAACCATTTTTACAAGGTCGATTTTTTCAGGATGAAGGGCCAATTCCCCCCAGAGTGAAAGGGAAATAACCGCATCAGAAGAAAATTCAATTATCTTGTCCAGCAGGGATCTGAACTTCTCTTTTTCCATATACCTCGTTCCTCGTTCCTCATTCCTCATTCCTAATTTCTGAGGCCAGGGGCAGTATGTACAATTTTGGGGGCAGTCCTGGCAAACCTGTATATTATAAAATGCCGGAAGGGTACGCAAAAGACCCGGCCCCTTTTCGATAAGGGCTGCCGCATCCTCTGCCCTGGGGATTTTGTCAGGCAATTCCGCGCCCTTTAGCTCGAATGAAGCACCTAGCCAACGGTTGATTAGTTGTAGGTTCCTTTTCGAATCTGCGGCCAGTCTTAACCTATGCTGCCGCAGATCTACAGGGGATATTTCAGTTTCTATATCAAACGCGTTAATGTCTTTTTGAATTACCTGAAAAAGTGCGTCTCGTGTCAGGGGAACTTCGCCATCCTTATCTATATTGAAGAGTATGCCCGCCGTACCGGGAGAGAGCAGTTCAGGCGCAAAGCCATAAGGGTAGCCGTCCGCATAAGAATATTCGGCAGCATAGCGGGTGTGCCTATCAGTAAGCAACGCGGCCAGGCCAGGATCAAGGAAAGGACAGTCTGCCCAGGCAAAATAGGCAATATCAAAACCAGGCTGTAGCCGGGAAATAGTCTCCAGAACCTGTTTTCTGGTCCATTTTTTAAAGCGGATAAGGGAAAAAGTCTCTGATTCAGGGTAGATTCCAGGGTAGTCCATCCCGTCAAGCCCTAGAAGAACCAGTTTTTCTACAGAAGGAAAGAGCCGCGCCCTTTCCAAGGCCAGGCAAAAGGAGCTTTTTCCCTCATTTTCAATGGGGACAAAGGCTTCTTTCCCAAGATTCCCGCCGAACAAAACAGTAATGGCTTTCATACTATCTTTTTTATCGGCATGTGGGGAGAAGGGAGTTAGGGATTAGGGAGTTAGGAGGTTAGGGGTGGACTTTCCTAACACCTGAATCCTAAATCCCAACCCCTCTGCTATAAATTATCTATCTGAACGCGTATTTGACAAAGAAGAATATCCCGGACATAGCCTGCTTGTCGCCTGTTTCCAGTATAGTGTTAATCCACAAATATTTTGCCCCGATTAGGAAACCGCTGGGTCTACTGCCCAGTTTTAGGGCTGCGGAAAGCTCGTACCCATACCCAAATTTGCTTTTATCGAACAGCTCAAACCCGTAATCAGAATCAATATTTGCGGAAAATGAATAGCCAAAAACTCCGCTTAACTGGAGAAAAGAGACCGGATATGCGACAAAACCCATACCAACGAGCAAAGAATTTAACTGGAAATAGTCAGAACTATCATACCAGCGTCCCAAACTAAACCTGTGTCCCAAAGCCGTTCCCGACAGCGTCATATAAATGGGCATACGCTCAATTTGAAAAGAGATGTAACCTATCTTAAACCCCAGTTCAACAGCAATTTCAGTCACACCAGGTTTAGCCACTTGCTTTACCCCGTTGAATTCCAACTTCGGGTCTTTGGCAACACCAAATTCAAAATCAAAGTAGAAGGCATTGGCATTAACCAATATTACGCCCAAAAGAACCGCGCTTATTATTAATTTCTTCATCATAGTCTCCTTATAGCCCTCAAGGGAATTTAGATACTTATATATTAATATACCACATATTTTTTAAAGATCAATATATATTTCAGGGTAAGTGCATTTATTTGTGTCGGCACATAACCGCCGGAGCGGGGTACGTGCCATAAAAAACCCTGTAGAGTCTGGCTTCGGAGCCACGGTCTCCGCGAACCATCAGACCTATGGTCTGCGGTTCGACGCCAATGAATTCCAGTATGTTTTTTCTGCCCCGCACCCCGCTCCGGCGGTTCCCTGCTGATACGGGCAAATGTACTTACCCTGATTTACTCGCCCCTAATCAATCGCAGCTCCTAGTCCCCTCAGTCCCTGCTCTCTGCTCTCTGCTCCCTGTTCCCTAGTCCCTCAGTCCCCCCAGTCCCCTAGTCCCTAATCCCTATCCCCTGTTCCCCTAATCCCTAATCCCTTCTATACTCTATACATGGAAGCCTTAAACCAAAGGTTTACTGACCACAAGAAACTCACGGTCTCGGAACTTACTGCCCTGATACGGCAGACCCTGGAAGGGAGTTTCCCTTCGGTGGTTGTGGAGGGGGAGCTTTCTAATTGCAGGCCGTCCAGTACTGGGCATTTGTACTTTACCCTTAAGGATGCGGAAGCTGCCATTGCCGGGATTATGTTCAGGAACCGGCTGGGGTCTTTAAGTTTTGAGCCTAAGGACGGGATGCTGCTCAGGGTCAGGGGCAGCCTTTCGGTCTATGCCCAGCGCGGCACTTATTCGATTGTTGCGGAAGAAATGGAACTGGCCGGCACCGGAGAACTCCTTGCCATGCTGGAAGAACGGAAACATCGTTTTGCAGCGGAAGGGCTCTTTGACGAGTCACGAAAAAAGCGCATACCGCGCTTCCCCAAAACAATAGGGATAGTCAGTTCGCCTACGGGCGCGGCTGTACGTGACATTCTCAACATACTATCCCGGCGTTCTGGGGGCATGAGGGTAATCGTCCTGCCCGCGCCGGTACAGGGCAGCGAGGCAGCCGGCATTATCGCCCGGCGCATAGAACAGGCCAATTTCTGGAAAATCGCAGATGTCCTTATAGTTGGCCGTGGTGGGGGTTCCCTGGAAGACCTTCTTTCCTTTTCTGAAGAAGCGGTTGTACGCGCCGTTGCAGCTTCGAAAATACCGGTTATAAGCGCGGTGGGTCATGAAATTGACTGGGCCCTTTCTGACTTTGCCGCGGATCTTCGGGCCCCTACCCCATCTGCCGCAGCGGAACTGGTAAGCGACGATAGGGAAAACACAGCGGAAAAGGTGCGTTCTATCTCGCGAACCTTGTTCCATACCATTCAGGCTAGAATGGAAAGAATAATGCTGTCCGTTAAGCCCTTTAGCCCGGAAGACCTGGAATATCGGTTCCGTTCCATATTGCAGCCAACTTTGGTGCGTTTTGATGACGCTAAAGAGGCGCTGCTCCAAAACTTAAGCGACAAGGTTCAAGAAATCAAACGCAGGCTTGAGCTTGCAAATATGGGCCTTGAAGCAAGCAGTCCGCTCAAAATCCTGGAACGGGGATACTCGGTGGTAACCATAGCGGATAACGGCAAGAGAGCGGGAAAACTAGTACGCAGCAACAAGGATGTCAAAAAAGGCGACCGCCTTATTATCCGGCCCCTGGAGGGCTTTATACACGCGGAGGTAGAGTAATTTATGGCAAAAACTAAAAACGCAGATAGCGATAAAGCGGCGCAAAAGCCGGCGACAAAGACTCTGGAAGAAAGGCTGGCAAGGCTGGAAGTATTAGGCGACCAGATACGCAGAACCGACATACCCCTGGACGATGCGCTAAAAGCCTTTGAAGAAGGGATCAAACTGGCACAGTCTCTGGAGAAGGAGCTTGAAAAAATTCAGAACCGCATAGAAATACTGATGAGCGGAACCGAAGCTAAGGCCACAGACAATCCAGAACTGGAACTCTTTGATTCAGGTGAGTAATTCTATGCCGCATCACCGGGCTCAAAAATGGCGTTAATACAGATACCCCCCCCGGAAGAAGCAAAAAAA
>JAIRUO010000079.1 GCA_031254385.1 Treponema sp.
GGTTTTATTAGCCGCATAAAATCAAACGAAGAATATAACCGTGGGGCAAGGCATACCAAAGTTGGGGCCTTTGAAAAGATCGATGTCAAGGAAGTTGTCAAAAAAGACATTGAGCTTAAGTACGATTCCAAAACCGGCTATGTGGGAACCGCTGTGTCAGGGAAAGTTATCGCAGAGCTTTCGTCCTTTGACCGCATTCTGGTAATTAGGCATAACGGCGCTTGGTCAGTAAGCGATTTGCCGGAAAAGGCCTTTGTCGGGCCTGATGCCTGGTGGATAGGTGGCGCAATTAAAGAGGATTTGGCGGCGAAAATCTTTACCATCATCTATAAAGAAGCGAAAACCGGATACCCCTGCATCAAACGCTGCATAATTGACGGGTGGATAATGAACAAGGATTATTCCCTGGTTCCAGAAGGTGCGACAGTGCTTCATATTGATACCAGACCCAAATTCGGCTTCAATATCCATTATGTTCCCAAGCCCCGGCTTAAAGTCCTTAAAGAAAGTTTTAGGGCGCAGGATTATTCTGTTAGGGGGCTTAAGGCCGGGGGGATCAGATTAGCGCCCAAGGAAGTTAAGAGCGTTGAAACCTAACGACAGCGACCTTGCCGCAGGCCCTATTGTGTTTGATACGGAATCAGGTTTTTCAGTTGAGGAACAGCAGGGAATACTTGATAAAATAAATTCGTTAAGCGTCGAGAAAGGCATAGTGCCCCAGGCTGATTTTCTGGATAACCAGTTAAAAAAAGAGGTCAAGAAGAAGGACCTTCTTTTTCCGCTGCTGGTTAATATAGGTGCCCTGCTGCTGTTGGTCGGCGGTTTTTTTCTGCTCTGGTCGTTTCAAAGCCGCGATGAACAGGAGATACGGAGAGGCTCTGCGGCTTTAAGCCTTACGGAACAGAAATTAATCCAGGAGATACGCCAGGAAACGGCCCGCCAGCTTAATGAAAAAGAAAGGGAAATAAATGACATCCGTTCCCTTCTTGCAAGCGCAGAGGCCGAATACAGGCAGCTCCAGTTGTCATTAGAAAATTTAAGTGATGAGCAGAAAGAACGCGCCGTGTACCTCTTAAATCTTCAGTGGGAATATCAGGAAACCCTTTCTCGGCTTCAGAATGATCAGTCCCGAATTCTTCTTTCAATGCTTTCAAGCGAACAGGACAGGGCCGCTGCCTTGGAAGCCCAGCTTGGCGGTTATTATGCAATAGCTGACCAGTCAATAAGGGCGGGAGAAATAGACGAAACCGCCATTATATTAAAGAATATGAGGGAGTTCCTCAATTCACCCCTTTTTCTGAATAACCGTTCTGCCGAATCAAGCAGACAAATACACCTAACGGCTGTAGCTGCTCTGGAAGAGATGGTGGATGAAGTCTTGCGCTTAAAAGAGAGTCCGCCCGGAGAAGCGCCCCAGGCTGCCTCGGAACAGTCATTAACAACTGAGCAGGATGAAGCTCTGGCAGCACTGGGAGCTCGGTACGCAGATCTTGAAACTCGATATACCGATCTCGAAACCAGAAACGCCGCTTTGGAACAAAGGGCGGCGGATCAGGAACGTGCCATTGCCGCGTTTAGCTCCCAGGGTTCTGAACAGGCCAGAATGATTGCGCAATTTGAATCAACTATCAACGGCCTTAGATCTGAAATCATCGAAAAAGACAGGCAGATCGCAGACTTGAATAACAGTGCAATTTCTTTAGGCTCTCAGCTTCAAACCGCAAATACCAGAGTTTCCTCAACAGACATTACCCTGGAAGCGCAAAGAAGGCAAAACACGGAGTTAACTCAGCAAGTTGATGGATTAACCCGGCAGAACAACACACTAACTCAAGAAAACGCCACTCTAACCCGGAACAATAATGAACTAACGGCTCAAAACGCTGATCTTCAAAACCAAGTCAATGAACTTCAGCGGAGACTTGATGCGCTAAGAGCTCTCTTAGAGTAGGATATAGGATTTAGGATTTAGTAATCCAAATCGCCTAACCTCTAACCCCTAAATCCTAACCCCTAGCCCCTACTTGCTATGCATGACTTCCACGCCGTTCCAGTCGGGTGGGGGAGGGTTGGCGCTGTAGGCTTTGCAGCGCTGTAAGAGGTTTGCGGCGTTATAGTCTTCGGGAAAGATCTTGAGAATTTCTGCAAAGTATTTTGCTGCGCCAAGAAAATCTCTCTTTGGCGGTAGATAAAGACTCATGCCCTGGTTATGATACGTCCAGGCTTTTTCTTCGGTGACTTCGAGAGTGCGTTTTACGGTGTAGATGCGCACCCCTTCGTTCTTGCCTTTAACCGCAACTATATCCAGGAGGCGGCAGGGTAGCCGGGGCGTGGGCAGCTTCCTGAAAACCGAATCGGTAATAAGCAATTCAGTTTTATACATTTTGTTAAGGCCTTCCATGCGTGAGGCAAGGTTTACTTCGTCCCCTATGACCGTATAATCCATTTTGCGCTCGCTGCCTATATTGCCTACGGTTACAAGGCCGTAGTTGATCCCAATGCCGATTTGGAATTCCGGTTTGCCCAATTTCCGCTGCTGTTCGTTGAAACCGACAAGGGCGTCTATCATGTCCAGGCCAGAAAGCACGGATTGGAGCGCATCATCATCGTGGTTTACCGGCGCTCCCCAAAAGGCCATAATGGCGTCCCCGATATATTTATCCACAATCCCGCTTCGGTTCATGATGATATCAACCTGGCCCGAAAAATAACGGTTCAGAGATTCTACCAGATCTTCCGGGTTATTTTTGAACTGCTCGGAAATGGTGGTAAAGCCGCGTATATCAGAAAACAAAATCGACAGATTCCGGTCTTCGCCTATTTTGAGCATGGATCCCTGAGATGCAAAGCATTTGTCAATAACGTCTTTGGGAACGTACTTCTGGAAAATTTGCCGTATCCTCTGTTCTTTTTTTCCGGCAAGAACCGCGTCAAACGCATAACGCTTAATCTGGCTGTAGGCTTTTTCCAGTTCCCCTAGCATATGATTAAAGGTAGAAGCCAGCCTCCCCGTTTCATCCTGATATTCCACATCAACGCGGGAAGCAAGGTCGGCCCCTTCAATTATGGAATTCATTGTTCCAACAACACGCGCCAAAGGATTGGTAAGGCGGCGTGCAAAGATAATGATCATTAATACCGCAACTAAAGAAGCAGCAGCCAGAACCAGGATGGTCTGGAAACGGATCATGTTCGCATCACGGTAAAAGGAGGAGCTTTTTTCTGTCAGGAGTATATACCATTGGAAGGGGGCAAAATAAAAAGCTTTGATGATCCTTTCTTCTCCGCCTAGAAAAGCGCTTGTTATGCCTTCATTCTCCAGGGCCAGAATTTCCAGAAGCGATTCTGCTTCACCGGGTTTCAATTCAGTGTCGGATGTACTCATTGCCAGAGAACCCTGCATATCCAGGGCTAGGATACATTCGGTGTCGCTTAAGATGATGCTGCGGGCATAGTTTTCCACAGCGTTTTTGGCCGCAAGTACCATGTCCGGCCTTGAAGCGTAATTATATTCTGTTAAAAGTTCCCATTGCCTCTCGGCGAATTTTTCTAGTTCCCCTGCCTTAAAACCCAAAAACTGCCGGGCAATACGGGTAACGCCGTTGATTGCCGCAAAGTAAGAAGCTGCCTGGGCAAGAAACAGGGTAACTATTAGTATGGGCAGGACTACCAGAATAATTTTTAAACGGATTTTCATTATGGGAGAAGTTTAGGATAAGGAGGTGCTCTTGTACAATACCTAAAAGGCGCCTGTCTAGGCTACCTGGTTCTGTTCAAAAATATATCCGGTCTTTTGGCAAAGCTCAAAGAGAGGACGGCTTAGAAAGGTTTCGGTAATTTTTTCATTCCCGTCACTTATACGGGTAAGTTTTACTTTGTAGCCTTCTTCATCTTCATGAAGAATATCAAAATATTCAATTCTTCCTGACCGGCTCTTTATGCAGTAGCGTTTCATTATCTTCCTCCATCGGTCTTATTATCGGAATAATTTTGTGTATAATGAACAGCATGGACCACAAAAAAGAATGGTTTAATGATGACGATTTCTGGGAACAATACGCACCCATCATGTTTGATGATAGACGGTGGTCGGAAGTTCCTTCAACGGCGGATGGCATTACCCGACTGGCTGGCCTTCATTTGTACGATGGCAGTGTCGGCAGAAAAGGGCCTTTTATACTTGATCTTTGCTGCGGCTTTGGCCGTATTACCCTGGAACTGGCACGTCGGGGTTTTACTGCCAGCGGGGTGGATATTACCGCAGCTTACCTCAACACGGCCAGGGACGATGCGGCCTACGAGGGGCTTGCCATTGAATTCATACAGGACGATGTGCGGAATTTTAAGCGAAAAAAAGCCTTTGACGTGGCGGTTAATGTTTATAACTCATTCGGTTATTTTGAAAACCCTCTAGACGATCTGCTTTTTCTCAAAAACGTCCATTATTCGTTAAAGGACGGCGGCGCTTTAATTATTGACGTGCTGGGCAAAGAAATCGCTATCCGGGATTATGTTGAGGCGGAATGGTTTGAACGCGCCGGTTTTTTTGTCCTTACTGAATGTAGCCCTGTGGATTCCTGGGCCAGTGTCTGGAACCGCTGGATACTTTTAAAAGATGGAACGCGCCGGGAAAAGACCTTTGTCCAGCGCCTCTACGCCGCCTCGGAACTCAGGACACTGCTGTACCAGGCCGGTTTTTCAAGCGTGGAAATCTACGGAGACTGGGACGAATCGCCTTATGACAACGATGCCCAAACCCTTATTGCCGTGGGGAGGAAGTGATTCTAGTGAAAAATACTAGATACACATTGCTTCTCGTTCCAGCAATATTTACTATTTTATCGTTGGTAAGACCTGACATTTTTCTCTTTCGTGCGGCTGTTTCTGTATCTTGCGCTGTTATTTTGTGGTTTATGTCGGGGTATAGTAGCGTTAGTTGGGTTATTGCAGCATTGCTGGTGTCTATAGGCGGCGACTGGTTCATGTCGCATATCGGCAGTGTATCGATAAGGTTTATCTATGGAGTCTGCCTGTTTTTTATTGCGCACTTGGGTTTTCTCTTTTTTTGCCTAAAAAACGGTCGCATCAATCTGTATGTTTTATTGCCTGTACTGGCTGGCTATCTGGTGTTTTTCTTTGTAGCGCTGCTTCCTGCATTATCAACGCCTATACTGTTTGTATCCATTCTGGCTTATGTGCTGGTTTCCTGTTTTTCGCTTGCCCTTGCAGCAGGTCTGCGCCTGCCTTCGGCAACACGGTGGGTCTTTACTTTAGGAATAGCCCTGCTGATGTTTTCAGACACCCTTATCGCCCTAAGAAGTTTTGTTGGGTACAGGGATTTAGGCTTTTTAATTCTTCCTACTTATTTTGCCTCGCATATCGTCATTACTTTGGCATTGATGCTGAATAGACAGACTTGCCCTAACCCTTAAACTCTATTCAAAAGAAATTCCCGGCTCATAGCAAGGCTGGTAAAGGGATCTGCAAGCCAGTCGGAGTCCTGTTCAATGGCAGCGTATGGTATGTTCATGGATTTGCAGAGGGGGATTATCTCGTCCCAGTCAAGGTTTCCCTGGCCGATTTCGGCGAACTGCCTTACGCGGTTCCCTATCCTAAAATCCTTAAAGTGAATCACCTTGATGCGGCCTTCCAGTTTTTTTATGTACTTTAAGGGATTTGCGCCGCCGGCCTGCACCCAGAAAGTATCCAGGGTAAAAAGCATATCCTTGGCCTCTTCTATAAGGCGATCCATAGCAGTCACGCCATTCCATTTTTCAAATTCAAAATCATGGTTGTGGTAGCTGAAATCAAGCCCCTCATCTTTGATCTGTTTGGTAACTTCTTTCGCCTTAGCGATAAACCTGGTCCAGCCTTCGTAACTGTTGGGGTATACATCGCCGGGCCTGCTTCCAAGGCCAATAATGGAACAGCCCATTTTTTTATGCTCTGCAATGACTTTCTTTAACTCCGCCGTATCAGAGAGCCTGGACCAGGAAGTGTGGCTAAGGCAGACATCCAGCCCTAGTTCTTTAACCCATCCAGCAAGCAAATCCGGATCGCAGGGGCCAAAACCGGAAATCTGAATGACATCAAACCCAATAGCCTTAACCCTGCGCAGGGTGGCTTCAATGTCTGTGGGGGTTTTGCAGTAATCACGGGTATTATAAAGTTGTGCTGCTATTTTCATTGAATTTCTCCTTAAAAAATTAACTGCAAGAAGGATAAATCAAATTCATTAAAAAATCAAGGTGGCTAAAAGGGAATGGGGAACAATGTCGTTGTTTGGGGTCTTTGGCAGTACCACTATATGTTGTGGTGGTTAAGCAAGGGTACACAAGGGAAAAATGGTGACTGACACCAATGCGTTACCTGCGGCATAGACCACTAATAAAAATATTCATACGATTTTTTTAATAATTCTTTTATTACATCTCTTTTATTGTTTATATCATTTTCAGTCAATCTAATCTTAGAAAATTCTTTTTCGCATTCATTGTTGCAAAATTAAATGCAGTTCCATTTTTTACTATTTTAATTCACAAAAATTTTAAAATAACTTGCACCTAACGTAAAAGTTGTATACGAGCCCCGTAGGGGCGAAGCGTATACAATCCTGTTATGCGAAGTGCGGACTATACAATAATTTTATATTCTTTACAATGCACCAACTACCTTATGTGGTAAGTATAATTCTTCAAGATATTTTATATCATCTTCAGTTAAGGTAACATCCAATAATTTAATACCATCCTCAACATACTCAATTTTTGTCCCGCCAATAACTGGAGCAGCCACATAAGGTTTGGATAATAACCAATAATAAAACCCCATTATTTATGGGTATATAAGGAACACCGCTAAATGGTGAATTATCAATTGTTAGATTATTATTTTCAAAGGATTTTATTCTATGGGTTGTTCCTTCATGTAAATTATAAATAAATAATATTTCGTTTGAAATAATTACTTCATCAATATGCTTAACAATTAATTGATCATTATGAACCTTGTTTATTGAAATTATATGTGATTTTAATTCTTTTAGGTAGTATAAATATTCTTTACTCAAATATGTACCAACAATTTCCTCTGGG
Source organism: Treponema sp. (assembly GCA_031254385.1). Next base: position 7,095 of record JAIRUO010000079.1, read on the forward strand.
ATATGAATTGGCAAATTTGAAATAGATCGATTTACCAAATTTGAGTCAGAAACTATATTATCTACAATATAGTCTTGTATATTTTCTTTACTATTTTCCTCATTTTTAGAACAACCAATTTGAAGCAGTACTATAAAAATTATAAACATTTTTTTCATATATATCTCCTCCAAATTAATATACCGTATCTAATCCATTTTGTCAAGTGTTTTTTGCCCGAATTGCACATAACGTAAAAGTCGTAGCCCGAGCCCCATAGGGGCGAAGCGTATACAATCCTGTTATATGCCGTTTGGGCACTCTACCACTCTGCCCCCTCATCTTCGATTATTGCAATAATTTCATCTATATTAAATTCTGTTTCATAGAAATCGCCATTTACTATTTGAAACAGATCACTGTTTCTTCTTAAATATGTTTCATATGTTATTGTAGTTCCTGCCTCAAAAGCTTCTCTATCTTCCAAAATATTAATTAAATGGGAAGGATATCTATAAATCTTTAAAACCACAAAATATTCGGTTGAATCTATATAATAGAAACTGTAATGGCCCTGACCCATTTCTCCGTATATGCCTAAAGTTATTTGTTTTATTTCATTTCCAAAAAAATATCTTTCTACATATCCCCCTCGCTAGAATAGCCCATTTTACGGTTGATTTCTCTTCTAAATTCATTTAGATTATATTTTGATATTGTATTTATATTTCTAAAAATTCTATCATTTGAATCACCAAATAAGAAATCCCACAGTTTTTTATAAATTTTCCCATCTTGTTCAAATCCTAAATAATATTGGATTCTTTTGATTACACTTTCAGTCATTGGCCCATAATAACCATCAATTTCTCCAATTTCATTAAAACCGTAATATATTAATTGGGTCTGCAATCGTATAATATCAGGCCCATTCATTCTATTGTCTCGTACCTCGATTATTCTTGAAAAGTCCTGGGGGAAGATAGTACTAGCAACTAAAAATACAATAAATGATAATATTATTCTCTCCATATGTTTATTATATTTTATTTTCCAATATTGTCAAGTAATATTTGCCCAAATGGCACATAACGGCGATTGTATATGACGTTTGGGCAGATAATAGGGTAATGCGAAGCATTGACCCCTGCCCCAAATGTGGCGGAGAGAAACCCGCACAAAGGGCGTAGCCCGACTGCGGTTTTTCGGAGCCCGAGCCGCTTTAGCGGCGAAGCGTATACTTTTCTGTTAGGTGCAATAAATACGCTCTTATCCCGTTTCCCTAGTTTTTTTCTTCCTTTTTATTATACCCCATCTCTGGGTTGTTTTTTGGTTTAAAATTCTTATTTAAACTTGATATCTAGATTTATTGCAATTTCTTTCTCTTCCAAATATTAAAAAATTTTTACATTCCACTTTTATTTTCTGTAAAAAAATTTTTAACTTAATATAATTTTTGAAAAACATTTTTTAATATAGATCATAATAAGCTAGAAGAAAGCGGTTCACTTACTCAATTAGAATAGCTCGATTTATTCCAATAATTTTTTCTTCCATTCTCTTTGATTTTTTTCTTTTTTTTAACTATTTTTTCCTTTATTGAAATGGAAAATACATCCATTCTTTTATGGATTAGAATTGTATATAATTATGATCACATTATATAAACTGTCCCTGTCTTATAAAATAGATCTCGCTAATCTTAGTTCTTAAGAATAATTATGAAAATATATTAGGGATACTAACTATTCTGATATATCTATTTAAGCATAAATATAAATCTTGAATATCTATTATGATTCTTTAGGAAATTTCGATTTAATTTAAATTTTATATGACTACATCAAATACTATAAATAAAACAGACAAATTTTAGTATTTATTGCACCTAACGTATAAGAAGTATACGACGTTTGGGGCAGGTAATAGGGCGTTGCGAAACAACGACCCCTGCCCCAAATGTGGCGGAGAGAAAATCGCACAAAGGGCGCAGCCCGACTGCGGTTTTTCGGAGCCCGAGCCGCTTTAGCGGCGAAGCGTATACAATCCTGTTA
>JAIRUO010000153.1 GCA_031254385.1 Treponema sp.
TCCATGGGATATTTACACCAATGATATCCTTGTATAGCTGGTAAGTTGTATCTGTCGTTTCCATACCCGTATTATACTACGTTTCTATATTCTTCCACTATATTCTCTGAAGAGCCTTAATTTTGTTTTAATTTTTGGGCGTGGCAAGACTTCCCAGCCAGAAGGCCAGAAAAAAAATAAGCAGGACCCCGGAAAGGTATTATAGGCCGCCGAAACAGGCTCTATTTTTTCTAGGTGTTGTTCAGATACTGAACAATATATCACAGTGCCAAAATAATATCAATATAAAATAGAATTAATAAAGGGGATGCCCCTATTTTTCCTCACTCGCTCGACCATGCCCGTGCAAGCACGGTCGCGGTCTCGCTCCGCTCGTCAATCAGTAATATCTAATAGGGCGTTTTCTAAAAAATTTAATATTTGAACCTTGAGAAGGTCGTTTTTCTTCCTTTCAGTATTCATTATTGAGATTACTTTGAGTGAAGCGTCTGTTTCAAGGCTTTCCAGGAAATGTTTCCAGTTGTCAAGGAAAGAAAGAGCCTCTTTGCGGTCTAAAGGAAGCCTTTTTCCTATTAGGGGCGCCTCAATTTCACGGTTTTGCAGGAGGAGATTGCCTGAGTATACCACCCGCAGATCGGTTAGGGTGCTTTTTTGGTTTTTCATAATAAAGATTATTACTTCTCCAGATTCATTGCTACCTGCGGACTTGAATTTTTGGTATAAGGAGTAATTCCACTGCTCCAAGGGTATACGTATGCGCGTCAAGAGTTCCTGATGAGCTAGGGCAGGGGGATTTGTTGCCGAAAAGCGCGAAGCAGAAATCCACCTGGCAGAAGCGGCGCTGCGCAGTTCAAAATGGGCATCCAGGGCTGCCATAGCAGCAGCAGCGTCCAGCCGACGCGTTTTTTCGCAGAGATTGCCCCCTATTGTAGCGCTATTCCGCACATGGACGCCGGCAATGCCTTCCAGCGTTCTAATTAGGATTTCCGGAACAATTTTACCCAGGTTTATGATCTCATTGAGCTTTACCATTGCGCCAATCTCAATATAGCGCTCGGTTCTGGTAATACGTTTTAGTTCCTCAATTTTCTCCAGGGAAATTGTATCAGTGGGCAGTACCATGAGCCGTTGATCCAGGCTGCGACCAAATCCTGTGCCGCCGGCATAAGGTTCCGCGCTGGGGAAACGATTCCACAAGGCAAACAGCTCCTGAAAAGAGGCTGGAAAAAGGACCTGCTTAGGAGTTGCGTCCATAAAGCCTCCTTTGCCTGTTTTGCGCTATTATTTGAACGCCGTTTACCAGGGATACCGGCTCCGTGCAGCGGCATTTGATGCCGTGGAAAGCCATTAGTATTTCTTTGGGGCTAGGCGTAGGATTTTTTGTCAATAAAGCTTCTATGGTCAGTATCTTGCCTGTATTGCAATAGCCGCAGTTTTCTATTCCGGCTTCTGCCAATCCCTGCATTATGTCATTGTATTCATCATTCTGAGAAAATCCTTCTATGGTGATAATTTCCTGCCCCTGGATCTTAAACGCCGGAACAAGGCAGGATTTTACAACATCGCCATTAAGGATTACGGAACAAAGCCCGCAGATTCCAGTATAACAGCCCGTTTTTGCGCCGCAGAGGCCAAAAGAAAGCCTCAGTATGTCAATAAGCCGCTTTTCGGCCTCGGCGTCAATTTCAACATCTTCGCCATTTAGGATAAAATTAATTATCATGTTGCCAGCGCTTCCGCTTTTTTGTATTTTTCCACTTCCCAGACATCCTCCGCTTTTAGCGGGATCTTCTCAAAAGGATGATCCATAGCCTGAGAAACAGCCTGAATAAAGGCAGCGGGGATGCAGGAGTAGGGGAGTTCCCCTATACCTTTGGGCGCTGCATTATCGTTTGACAGAAAATCTATAGAAATGGGCGGTATCTCTTCTGGCGTAGGGAGCTCATAGCCCTTCATTATATCCTGAGGAATTTCCCCATTTTTGTAAATAATCTCTTCCTTGCTGGCCCAGTTTAGAGCCTGGATAGCCGCCAGCCGCATCGTCTGTTTTGCCCTGGCCGGGGAGAGTATCCTTCCACCTTCCACGATCAGCCAGATGCCTCTTACCCTTGGATTAAAAGAAATGGGATCTATTTCAATTTCCACCACAGCCGCTCCCCAGGCCGGAGAGCTAAAAGCCCGCGAATCCGCCTCTTCTTCTTTATTATTCCAGGCCAAAAATGTTTCTGGCTCTACAGATCGGCGCACTGTAATGGGCAGAGGATCGCGGAACCGCTGTTTCCTTATGGCTTCGCCACACTGCTCCAAAAGCCTGGTAATAACGGCAATATTCCTTGAAAGGAAGGCCGGGCCTGAATTAATGCCTGACAGCGAGTAAGTAATTTTTACCTGGCTTTCTTCCACCCCCAGAATATTCCCTGCGGTGCTGCGCCAAATCCGGGCGTTTTCTTCTGCGCCTGGGCTCATGCTGGATTTAATTTCAAGGCCGCCGTCCTTTTCCAGGGTCAGTTCGACTTCGTAGATTCCTTTATCTGCTCCGTAATAAAGAGAACCTGAGCCTTGAAAGGCAATGGCGATTCCAATACCGCGCTTTGTTTCCTTTAACTCGCCATCATCCCAATTTCTGGCTTTCCTGTTTGTGCGGATTAATTCATAACAAGCCCATTTGCGGTAATAGTCGCTCATTGAAGCAGCAGAATCAATGAGTTTTGCAAGGGGGACATCTTCTTTTAGGGGTATGCCAATAGCCAGCATGTCGTCTGTTGACAAGCAGTTGCTTTTGCGCCATTCTGCGGGGTCTTGACGAAGCGTATCGGCAATCCTGGAAGCGTGTACTTCAGAAGCGAAAAAGCCCTGGGACATTCCAAAACCTTCCATTGGCCCTTGAGGGGGAAGATTGGACTTTACTGCGACCGCTTCCAGATTGGTCGCCCCCAGGCGGTAAATGCCTAAGCTTGCCAGGCTGGTTTGAACAAGGATTTCTTTGGCAAAAACATCCTGGCCCCCAAGGTCTACAACAGTTTGAATCTCTGTTCCCAGAAGCTTGCCTTTGTCCCCCAGTACGCTTCCAATAACAACTTGCGAATTATTCCTTTTGGGGCTAAAGCGGAAATCTTCCGAGCGGGTAAGCATTAATTTAACCGGCTTTCCGGTTATATAGGCGCACAGAGCAGCCTGGCAGGAAACCAACGAAGGGTAGTAGAGTTTTCCGTCCAGATGAAGCCCAAGCTCCGTGGGTATTATATCTATCTGCGTATCCGGTATCTTCAAAACGCCAGAAAGGGATCGTTTTACGTGAAAAGGCCATTGGGAAGCCGTATGAACCGTCAGTTTCTCGGTTTCCAGATAGGCAAGAGCGCCGTGAGGTTCTGAATACCAGTGCTCCTGGATCCCTGTACTATAAGCCCCACTAATAATTAGTTGTGAAAGCGCGTATATCTTTTCCGTTTCCCCGGCCCTATAATTCAATTTTCCAAAATTTTCTTCCTCTAGAGAAAAGCTCTCTGTATTTCCAGGCTCTGTTTTTACTTTGACAATAGATCCGGCAGCATAAGCATCCAGCTTTATAATATCCTGCCCGACCAGCAAAGCAACAGGCTCGCCAATATAAGACAGAGCTTCGCAAGCCAGTATTGGTACGCGGAAATCGTCCAGCCAGTTTTCCCCAGGAATGTCTTTCGCTGTTATGAGGGTATACCCATCTGGCAGCTCCGGCATCTCAATTGCCTCGATACTGCCCTTGGAAGCAGGAGAACGTATAGTCAGCGCGTAAAGCATTGATTCGACGTAAAGGTCCTCGATAAACACGGTAATTTAGTATATAGGGGTTAGGGATTAGGGGCTAGGGGTTAGGGGTTCTTGTTAGTAATCGTATCGTGATAGTTATGCAAGCAGAGCTTGCTTAGCACACCCCCTAAATCCTGAATCCTGAATCCTGAATCCTAAATCCTAAATCCTAGCCCCTATCAGGGCTTCGAAGGCTAAGTCTATGGAAAAGGAATCGCCGTAGATATCCAGTTTGATTTTTGCCCTGCCTTTTCTTTTGTCTACTTTTATGATTTTTCCTTCTAGGCCGGCAAGAGGGCCTTCTATAACGACTATTTTTGAGTTTTCATCAAAAGTAACAAGGGATTTGCCGGCCAATGGCCCTACTTTCCTTATAAAATGCAGAACTAGTTCCAGATCCCTGTCTGCCAGGGGGCGTATATCCTGATTTGAGCGCATGAACCGGTAAAAACCATCTGTCCGGCGAAAAGCCCAGTGGTATTTTTGAATTTCATCTTCATTTTCTATTTCGATGAAAATATAGCCGGGAAATATCCCTGAACGGGTATGGATTATGGTTTTTCGGCGGCGTATATCAAGGCTGCGCTGGGGAAAATGAATGGGAACGGTTATTTCCGGGTGTAGGGCCTTAAAAAGCTTAATGTACTTTTCTTCTCCACGGGTCTTCACTTGCAAGGCATAGTAATTCATAATTACAGAATACACTGTTTTTAACCGATACTCAAATACGGAGGTCTCATGAAACGTCTTGGGATAATCGCTTTATTATGGGTATTTTTGGCTCTTCCTGCTTTTGCTTCCATGGTATCATTCCTGATTGTCGAAGAAGGATCCGGGGCTCCGGCAAATAACTATTCCGCCGTATGGGAAGACGAGCTCATGGGGGCTTTTTTTGACGCAGGGCATATAGTCAGCAACAGTCCTATTCTTCGCGTTGAAAGCCTGTCTGATTCGGAACTCCCCGTAGAAGTCAATGCTGATTATGATGAAGCTTATTACGGAGGGGCAGATTATTTTATCCTTGCCGTGCTTGAATTCAGGCCGCAGAACGGCCAGAGCAGACTTAATTCTGTTGTTATAAAGATATTCACAACGAATTCACAAACATTGATTTACGAGCGCAGGTTTGCTGCTGGTACAGGACAAAACGCCAGCGAGCTGGCAAGGGCCAAGGAAACCGCGCAGATTGTGGCTGCCCAGATACAGTAAGGACGAAAAATGAAAAAAATAATAGCTGTACTATTTGCTGTCGCAGCTTTGCTGATTCTGGTAAACGCTTCCGAATGGGAAGGTTCTGCTGCCGCGTCAGTGGGCTTTGATTTCCCAGAACCTGGATTTTTTGCAGCAACTGGCTCATTCCCCCGGAATACCGTTGTGGAAATAACCAATCTGGAAAACAACAAAACCATTCAGGTCATAATTACAAGCGGGCTGGATAATCCCGGCCTTCTCGCGATCCTCTCTCCCGAAGCAGCCGAAGCCATAGGTCTCCAGGCCCGTTCCATTGGAAGGGTACGGATGAGCGTGGCTGCGGATTCATCTGCTGTAGCCCGTTTCTCTGGCGCTGCTTTAGGTTCGGGAGATTTTGATTACGATCCGGCAGCCATGATTGCAGCAGCAGGAATAAGCCCGGACTTTTTTGAGCAATTCTTAGCATGGGAATTATATAGCGCTGCCTCTAATAGAGACCCTTCTTATAATAATGCCCCTTATGATGAACTTCCTTTACCCGAAGAAACGCTTGCTTTCGTAGAAACACCAGTAGAAGCAAACTCTTTATTGGCCTCGGAAGCCGCGCAGACAGAGCCTACCGTTGCTACCAGCGAGGTACCTCAAGCTGATGAAACTTCTCTTACTAGCGCTGCATCGCAAGCCTCGGTCAGTCGCCATGAGCTTGAGGACTTTGAAATAAGGCTTGTAAGGGCAGACGAACAGGCTCCCAACGAACTGCCGCCGGGAATTGATCCCAATTACATCATAGCACCTATTCCGCAGCCCTTGGTACAGGAGCAGGTAACACCAATACGGCAGACGCCATTGGTACAAGCGCAGCCAGCGCCGGTTCAGCAACAGCCACCCCTTCAGCAGGTCGAGCCTCAGCCAGTACAGCCTCAACCAGTTCAGCCAACGCAGCCTACACCAATAATTCAATCCCCGTTGCAGCCAACTCAGCAGCCTAATACAGTAACTCCGCCAGTCGTGGCAATTTATAGCCCTGTCCCTGAAGTATTGCCCTCAGGATTTTCGGTCCCAACGAGAAATGACCCAGAAAACGGTTACTATATTCAGTTAGTATCTGGGCATGAAATCGCCGGTATAGAATCGGAAATACGGAAAATCGGGACAAATATGCCGTCAGCGCCATTAGTTGTTCAGCCGGCAATTGTCAACGGAAGGCAAATATACCGCCTCCTTTTAGGCCCAGTAAACCTGGGAGAAAGCGGCGCCCTGCTCCAGCGCTTTAGAGCAAGCTATCAGGATGCATTTGTTTTGCAATATCCGCGTTGATAGGGGTTAGGATTTAGTGATGCCTCCTCGATGATTTACTTTACCATGTCTGATATTATATACACAATCAAGTAAATCCTCATATTCGCAATGTATATCACTAACTCCTAAATCCTAGCCCCTAAATCCTAAATATGATAAAAAACCTGTTCAAGTTGATAATGGGTACCTGTTTGGGGATCTTTCTCCATTACCATTACGTCCTTCATATACTCATTCCAGCGTCCAACAACGGGACTATCCGCCTGCACCTTTGACGCAAACGCAACGCCTTTTTCCGCTTCGTAATAGCCAAAGAGTTCGTCCCCAACGCACCAGATTGTATAGTTATGTATACCCGCGCTGTTAAGCAGTTCTGTCATTTCCGGCCATATTTCATCATGCCTCTTAATATATTCAGCCTTCATGCCCGGCAGCAACCTAGCCTTCCAAGTGAACCGTTCCATCACTTCTCCTCCCTAACCCCTAAATCCTAACCCCTAACCCCTACTTCCCATGGCAATGCTTATACTTTTTACCTGAACCACAGGGACAGAGATCATTCCTGCCGACCTTGGGCTGAGACCGGACTACAGTAGCGCCTTCGCTCTGCATACGCGCTGGTCCGCGTTGGCCTTGAGATGCTGCCCCAAAGGAGCTTACGCTGCTGTGGGTTGCTGTGCCCTGGCTACTGGGCTGGAAGGCCTGTCTTGCGGGTGTCTGACCCTGATTGCCGGCTAGCTGTATGCGTATCAAGTGCATCCTGGAAGCAATGGCCTGGCGTATGTCATCGATCATAGTTTCAAAAATCTGGAAGCCTTCGACTTTATATTCTGTCAACGGGTTTTTTTGTGCGTAACTGCGCAAATATACCGCTTCTCTAAGGGCTTCCATATTTTCAAGGTGATCCAGCCATTTGCGATCAACCATAAAAAGGTACTGCTGCCTGATATAAAAATTCAAATGATCGAGGCCGATTATTTTTTCTTTTTCTTCGATGTCCAGCTTAAGATCCTCAACAATTTGTTTTTCTATCCTCTCTGGGTTTTTCAATTCTTCTTGGCGACATTTTAGGGCATAGTTAAATTTGGTTTTAAGGTTTTCCACAAGGTTCTTAAAGGCTAGGGCGCTGTCCCTGCGCTCGGATTGGCTGTATTCATCCATAAAATCCGCAACCATGTCCTGGGTTGCCGTATTGACCCTATCCTTTAGGTTATTGTCAGAAAGGATCGCGTCCCTCTGCTCATAGATGAATTTCCTCTGCTGGTTCAAAACATCGTCATATTCAAGTAGGTGCTTGCGGATTTCAAAATTGCGCTCTTCTACTTTTTTCTGCGCATTTTCTATGCTCTTGTTGAGCCAGGGATGATTAATAGGCTCTCCCGGAGACATTCCAATTTTTGACATAAGGCCCTTGATGTTTTCTCCGCCAAAGAGGCGCATCAGGTCGTCATCCATGGAAATAAAAAATTTGGATCTTCCGGGATCGCCCTGGCGGCCTGATCGGCCTCTAAGCTGGTTGTCTATGCGGCGGCTTTCGTGGCGTTCCGTTCCTATAACGTAAAGGCCGCCCAAGGCTTTGACTTCTTCATAATCCTTATGCCATTTTTCGAATTCTTCCTTAAACGCTTCCTCGTATTTTTCGCTTTCCGCATTTGTTCCTGCCCTTTTCCGCGCCCGGTGCTCGGGGTTTCCCCCTAGCTTGATGTCGGTTCCGCGCCCTGCCATGTTAGTCGCAATTGTTACCGACCCTTTAGCACCGGCCTCCGCGATAATTGAGGCTTCGCGGGCGTGGTTCTTCGCGTTCAATACTTCGTGGCGTACGCCTTTGCGGGTAAGCAGGGTTGATATCTTCTCAGATTTTTCAATGGAAACAGTGCCGACTAGAAGGGGCTGACCCAACTTGTTTGCAGCCGCTATTTCGTCGCATAATGCGGTATATTTGTCTTTCTCGTTCAGGTAAATCACATCGTCCTGGTCATCTCTTGCTACAGGAAGGTTAGTGGGTATCACCGTTACCTCAAGGTTGTAGATTTTGGCGAATTCCACGGCCTCGGTATCTGCGGTTCCGGTCCCCCCTGCTATTTTCTTGTAGAGCCGGAAGTAATTCTGAAAGGTGATGGTAGCCAGGGTACGGTTGCGCTGCGCAATCTTGATGCGTTCTTTTGCCTCAATTGCCTGATGAAGCCCGTCCGAATAACGGCGGCCGTGAAGTATGCGGCCTGTGAATTCGTCAACAATCTGAACTTGCCCATCCTGAACCACATAATCCACATCAATGTGAAAGAGCTTATGCGCCCGCAAAGCCTGGGTAAAGTAATGGATAAATTCAAAGTTTTCTTCATCTACAATTGCGCCTTTAATCAGGTTGCGCTTCTTTAGCAGATCCTCAATTTTGGCAAGCCCGGCATTGCTAAAAGAAACGTTCTTGTTTTTTTCGTTTAGCTTGTAATCGCCGATAATTTCTTCGCCCTGGGTTTCGTCAGGGTATTCGTCATTATCTTTTTTCTGTACTTCTTCAAGTGAACCGAGCAAACGGTCAACCTCGGCAAACTTAAAAGTATCGTCTTCTGCAGCGCCGGAAATGATAAGCGGCGTTCTTGCCTCGTCAATGAGGATTGAGTCAATTTCGTCAATGATACAGTAATTGTGGCCGCGCTGTACCCTGCTTTCCAGATCGCGGCACATATTGTCCCTTAGGTAATCAAAACCGAATTCGTTATTGGTGCCGTAGGTTATGTCGCAGGCGTAATTTTCCTTGCGCCTTGCATTATCCATGTCAGAAAGTATGGTTCCGACAGTCATTCCCAGGTAGCTGAAGACAGGCCGCATCCATTCCGCATCCCTGCTTGCCAGGTAGTCGTTTACGGTTACAACGTGAATGCCCTTGCCCGGAATGGCGTTAAGGTAGGCCGCCGCAACCACCATCAGGGTTTTGCCTTCGCCTGTTTTTAGTTCTGCGATTTTGCCTTGGTGCAGCACAACGGAACCCAAGACCTGCACGTCATAGGGCCGCTCCCCCAGGTTACGCCTGCTGGCTTCCCTGGCCAGGGCAAAGGCTTCTGGCAGCAGCGCATCCAGGCTCTCTCCTTTTACGTAACGCTCCTTTAGCCGCTCTGTCATCTGGGGGTATTCCTCTGCCTTAAGGCTCGCCGCCCAGCTCTCTTTTTCATTTACCGCATGCAATATAGGAAGCAGCGCTTTAAGGTTCCTCTCGTGCTGGGACCCAAAAAAGAACTTTATTAGGGTATCAATAAACATGGTTTTATTCATACACGTGTGTTTCTATTTGTCAACTATGGGGAAGGGACTAGGGATCGGGGACTAAGGGGACTGGGGGAGTGAAAAGTGAGAAGTGAAAGACAGGCGCTGCACTCTGCTCTCTACTCCTTGCTCTCTTTTCCCTTCTCCCTTTTCCCTGCTTTCACGCTGCTTCTAGCGTAAAGCCGCTTGTAATTTCGCGGGGCTCCTTCAGCAAAATGCTGGAGCCGGAATACTGGCTGGCGATGACCACGCGGTAGTTTCTTGGCAGTACCAGCATGGGGGCAAGACCGATGATGCGGGTTGCGGTGTTTTCTGCTATGGCGCTCGTTTACCTTTACCCTCCGGTTGTCCTCGACTGACTCAAATATATAACTAATATCTCCAATCGTCCACAAATTCTTCATTTTTTTCAAAAAACCATAATAGTCCTGCTTATCCTTGATCAAAGCTGGTGCTTGATCGCAATCTAAGTTGGTGCTTTTCCTTGATCCAAGTTAGAGCTTTTTGCAATATTTACTGGATCGTCATTTAACCACTGATTACACGGATTTTAACAGATTGCACGGATAAGAGAAGGGAAAATTAGAATTCATTCTTAATCCGTGTCATTCGTCTTTATCCGTATAATCCGTGGTTTAAAAACAGATGGGTGCTGGACACCAGTTTTACCACTAATACCCCTTGAATTGGTATGAACATAATTAATATAATACTCAAATTGAAATAAAGGAGAAAATTATGAGTGAGAAAGGAAAAATAACAGACCCTAATGGTGAAACTTACGAAGGCGATCTTGTTGACGGCATACCGCACGGCAAAGGAAAAAAGACATAGATTATCGGCTCTTCTTACGAAGGCGATTGGGTTAATGGTAAACCGCACGGCAAAGGGAAATTCACAGGGTCTAACGGCGTTACTTACGAAGGCGATTTCGTAAACGGCAATTCACATGGCAAAGGGAAAAAGACATTGACTAATGGCGATGTATACGAAGGCGATTTTGTTGACAATAAATATAAAGGAAAAGGTAAATATACTTCGCGTGAAGGTTGTTTCGTTTACGAAGGCGATTTTGTTGAGGGCAACCAACACGGCAAAGGGATAAGAACTTATCCTGACGGCAAAATCTTCGTAGGTGAATACAAAGACGGCAATAGAATCAAAGGGAAAATGACCTATCCCAACGGCAAAGTTGAAGAAGGAAACTGGGATAATGACAAATTTTTAGGGAAATATTAACTGGTAACGCAAATCGGTTGAGTATACCGTGGTTAAAAAACAGAAAGTTGCCAGGCACCAGTTTTACCAGAAAAATTGCTTGACAGGAACTATAGTATATATGTACCATTAAATGTTGAAAAAATGCTTTTATAGCAAAAGGAGCTTGTTTATTTCTAGTTATGGTAAAGCTGTATATATGACTAATGTTCATGCCAATGGTCAGCCTGTATATATCACTGATGTACAGGCTAATGGTCAGCCTGTATATGTAACTAATGTTGAAGCCAATGGTCAGCCTGTATATATCACTGATGTACAGGCTAATGGTCAGCCTGTATATATGTCAGGTTGTTTTCCTGCATCAGAACTCGTAAATATACGCCCTGATGAGTATGTTCCTATTGGCTCATTAAAAACAGGGGACAAGATTGGTTCTTGGGACCTGGAAAGGAAAAAAATGCAATACACCAGCGTAACAGGGATACATAAGTACATCGTGAATGACATAATTTGTTTTAATAACGCTATGCGAGTTTCAGCATCTCACCCTCTTATGGTTGTTGAACAAGCCGAAAATGGGATATTCATGCCTATATGGAAAGTGGCGTTTGATGTAAATGTTGGCGATTGCATGGTTGGAGTTGATGGTAAACTTATTGCAGTTAAAATAAAGGGCAAGCATTGGTACAACTCTGGTGTAGAAGTTTTAAATCTTTCGACAGACTGCGGAGCTCCTTTCCTGGTAGGAAACTGTGTTGTTAGGGCAGAAAACGCGCAAGACAGTATAGAGTGGGCAAATACCCCTGTTACTCAAAAACTATTAGCTGCTTAACAAAAAAAATATGCAAAAAAGTGCCAGTCACCATGTGCTGCAGGGATTGCAGCACGGCCGCATTAGTAGGATGAATCACAATTTTCTTAAAGGAGTAACCTTCAATGGATTGGAAAGCAGACTTCGTCTCTAATTTGCAAAGACGCATCATGACCTTAAGTGGTTATGGTTTCGATACCATCCTCTTCGACCCAAAGAGGCTTTCGAGGTATCTCAAAAGAGAGGGTTTACCTAAATTAGAAAAAAAAGTACTTGTAAAATGTGCGAAACACAAAATTCCACAGATATTGAAAGATGCCGCCGAACCGGATCGTTTAGACATTAAAGAGAAGTTAAGCCAAAGGCTGCATGAGAAAGAGCGTTTTGATCTAGATCTGTGCAGGGAAGCATTAGATATACTTGCGAAGGTGTTATTTTATGAAACTCCGCGAACTCTTGATCCAGAATTTATTAAAGCAAGAGCTAAGAAGTTAATGGAAGAATCAGAAGATCTGCAATACAAAATACTTTACGGCGAATCAAGGCCCGAGCCGGTAAGAGCAGCAGCTACCAAATTTTACCGCATTAGAGGCGGCACTTTCCAGAAGGTAAGTGATAATGGCGAGGTACGTACAGTAACAATTAGCAGTTTTATAATGGCGGAGTACCCCGTAACACAGAGGGAATGGCGTATAGTGATGGGTGATAATCCCAGTCATTTTACGGGGGATAATCTTCCGGTTGAGAATGTGAACTTTTTTAAAGCCGCTGAATACTGCAACAGGCTGAGCCAAATGCATGAGCTGGCTCCCGCATACACGGTAAACATGGCAGATATTAAGGTAACCTGGAATAGTAGCGCCAATGGATACCGCCTGCCAACGGAGGCGGAATGGGAATATGCGGCGCGTGGCGGGAACGGATCACCCGGCGATTTTAAATATGCAGGAAGCAATAATGCAGATGAAGTGGCTTGGCACAGTGGGAACAGCGGAGGGCAAACACAGCCCGTAGGGACAAAGAAAGCCAACGGGCTGGGGCTTTATGACATGAGCGGAAACGTATGGGAATGGTGCTGGGATTCGAAGTACGATGAATATCGTAATACGGCCGAGGGTATCCCTAGCCGCGTGGTTCGCGGCGGAAGCTGGGACTCTGGGGCTCGGGACCTACGTTCCGCGTTCGATAATAACAACCCTTTTCTTAATTCCAAGGAAATCGGCTTTCGCCTAGTCCGCGCCGATAACGGATAATCACGGATTTACGCAGAAGGGTGCCATATGCGTTAACTCAAACGAGGGTGGAATAAACATGGAATCTAGAAAAAAGACTTCCATAGCAACAGGTTTAGTAAAACCGAAAACAACGGCTCTTTTTTTTGACAAGCTTTGGGTTCCAGCATTGCCCGATAGGTTTGATTATATTCCAGAAGAATTGTTATTTATGAATTTACCACATGAATTGTTAGTGAAGAATTTACCACCAAAATTTCAGTATAAATTGTCACAAGAATATTGGTGTGGAGCAATTGGTAGTAGAACGTTGGATTGTTATTTTGAAGAAATCTTAAAGAGGCTTAATGATGCGAAAATAGAATTTCCAGATAAAATTATATTCGACTCAAGAAGAAATGGGACTCTTCTTAACATTGTTGATATCTGTAAAAGAGAAATAAATATGGATATAACGCCAATTTTTAATGAAAAGACAGAATTTAAAAGTAGTGCTGCTCATTGGGTAAATAAGTTATCATGGGATTTGGAAAGAAGAGAGGGAATTCCTAACAGAAAAATTAATGTATTGGAAGTATGTATTAGAAACATACCTTCCATTATTGAAGAGCAACTTCACTGGCAGCAAGTTCTAGAAGTCAGGCAAGATAAAAAAAGTTTTGACAGCATTAAAAGGCTTAAGCGTTGGTTTAATGCAGAGTTTGCTGGTAAATCAGAGGGCGAGATTATCGAAGGTCTTGAAAGAAGCATAGAAGACTACAGCTTTTCTATCAAAAAACATGGCGTTACCACAATGATAGGCAGCATATCTTCATTCTTGACATCTTCGGCTTCCGCCATTACTGTACTGGCGGGAAATGCGCTAGAGATAGTTTCAGCTTATTTTGTTGTAAGTACAGGTATATTTACCTTTGCTTCTGAAAAAATGGCTGAATGTATAGAAAAAAAGAGATGGCCAATCGCATTTCTCTACAATACAGATAAAATTATTGAGAGTAATGACAAGGTAATTATTAACACCCCTGATAAGGAACACCTAATCCTGAACTATCGCCCAAACTACACATAACAGCAGAAACTTTTTCGATGAAATATTAGAAAAGGCCATTATATCAAGTTTCGACCCAAAAATATTTGAAACAAAGGATGATTGGGAAAAATTCCCTGTTCCCTAGTCCCCCACTCCCCACTCCCCACTCCCCATTATTCCTGTTATTATAACCTTAATGAAAATCAAGCCCATATTTTTTGCAACAATAGCAATCTGCGTCCTTGCCGCGTGCGACAGGGCTGTACAGATACCCCAGATAGCAAGAGAGAACCTTTTTACCCTTGATATAGGGCGGCTGGAGGATCAAATTGCCTTATACAACCTTGAAGGGGACCAGGGCATTAGGCATGCAGGAATGGCAATGAGGGACGGTTTTTTCTATATTTCCGACGGGAATGGGGGAAAGGTGCTCAAGTATAATTCCTACGGGGATCTGCTTTTTATGATCTATAACGAGGAAACAAATCCGCCCCCCCTGAGCCTTAGGCCGCTCCAGGAAGGGAGCCTTGTAACCCGATGGGCTGTTAGCTATCCCCTGCATAAGCCCGGCGTAATCGCGGTAGACTCAAGAAAACATATCTATGTTCAGGACGAGATGCCTGTTGAAAGGCACAGTTATGATGCCGAGAACAGGGCCTACCTGGACAGCATTATTCTTCATTTTGACGCGGATGGACGTTTTGTGGAATATCTTGGCAGGGACGGCATGGGGGGCAGCCCGTTTCCAAAAATAGAATCGATTCATATTTCAGAGAATGACGATCTGGCGGTAGTATGCAGGATGTCTACAGGATGGAATATTTACTGGTTCAACGCGGACGGCGCTTTTCTTTTTGTCATACAGCTAAAAAATGAAGCCATACCCGTTCCTGTTGACCGTGATATGGTAATAGCGTCCCTGGACGCTATTGTCGCTGCGCCAGACAGCAGGAAGCTTTATGTCAAGGTGGATTATTACCGGGACACCTTTGACGAATCCACCAATACACGGACAGGAAACGAGCCTGATAGTTCCGTCGTCTGGGTGATGGATGCGGAAAGCGGCATCTGGGAAGAAGACAGAAGAGTAGAAGTTCCGTTTTACGAACTGTTCTATACCGATGATAGAAATAGGCGTTATACAATACGGGTATTTTATTCCATGATGGGGGTAACCAGGGACGGCATAATATTTCTGTATTTCCCTGCTGAAGGAGGGTATTCGCTGCTGCTTCTTTCCTCTGATCCGGCTTCCGTAGCAGAACATCAGCAAAGAATGATCCGTGTGGACAACGAAGAACTGCAATTTAATATTTTTCATCTTTCCGAGGATGGCATTTTATCGGCCCTTCTTCTGGACGACTGGCAGGTCAGGCTTGCGTGGTGGCGCACCGACAGGATCTCCGGCAGGTAGGTATGAATAGGATTCTTGTATCTTCGGATACATCAAGAAAAATCGATAAAGAAGCCCAAGACTGGGGCTTTAATACGTATGCGCTCATCGAGGCCGCCGGAAGGAACTGCGCCAGGGTATTTGAAAAAGCGTATCCGTGTTTTTTTGCCGACCGAATTCCGCGCATACTTGTATTGGCAGGACCGGGAAATAACGGCGCAGATGCCCTCTGCATGTTAAGGTACTGGTTGCTTGAAGGCACTGCGTTAGCCGAAACTTCAACAGTGATACTGAGCCATGAGCCTGACAAAACTACGCCCTTGGGCTGTCTTTGCGTTTCTTTAAAAAAAATGAAGGTTGCCGTATGCGAGTGGGACGAATCTCTTTTACGCAAAACCGATATATCCCAATACGACATAATCATTGACGGCATTGCAGGAACCGGGGTAAAAGCTCCCTTAAAAGGGCAGCCCAAAGAAATGGTTGAAAGTCTTAACGCGCTTGTCCAGAGCAAAGCTACAAAAAAGCAAAAATCACATTCCTCATTCCTCATTCCTCATTCCTTACTGCCTCTAGTGGTTTCCGTTGATCTGCCTTCCGGCCTTTCGGAAGACTGGAAGCCCGGAATGTCCGCAGTCAAATCCGATATTACGCTTGCAATTGAGCCGCAGAAACAATGCCTTTATTATCCAGCGGCTCGCGCTTTAGCTGGAACCATACTCCCGGTTAGAAACATTTTCCCTCCTGAACTTATTGAAATGCAACTTTGTTCCCCGTTCCCCAGTCCCTTAATCCCCATTCCCTATGCTGAATTATTTGATTGGGAATCAGCGCAAAAACTTATTCCACCGCTGCGGCCTGATATTCATAAATATCATCGGGGGGTTGTGGAAATACACGCTGGCTCAGCGGGGGCTGCTGGTGCGGCAATTATCGCTGGCCGTGGGGTGCAGGCAGTAGGGGCAGGGCTGATTAGGCTAATTATTGACAAAGAAATCTATCCTGTTGTCGCTTCTCAGGCAGCGGGGATCATGGTCTGTGTGGATGAGTCCTCTGAAAACAGCGCTCGCTTTAAGCCGGATGCCATACTGTTAGGGCCAGGGTGGGGTAGGGGTGTTTCTAGGCAGGCCCTGTTTAAGGAAGCGTTGAAAGAGGAGGAAGCCGGAATTCCCCTGATTTTGGACGCGGATGCCATAGCCCTTGCTAAAGATACTACTTTTCACGGAAATGCTTTGCTTACTCCCCATGTTGGGGAATTCGCGGCGTTTTCTGGAGCGGCAGTCGAAGAAATTGAAAATAATCCTGTTCACGTGCTATTGAAATGCGCCGAAGAAATAAATGCGCATATTTTGCTTAAAAGCCATGTCATGATCATAGCAGGGCCGGACGGATACTGGAGTGTTGTAGACGGCATGAGCCCCAACCTTGCTGCTGGCGGTTCTGGGGATCTGTTGGCTGGATTCTGCGCAGCTTTGGCTGCCAGAATGAGAAAGGAAGGCGGTCTGGACTTGCAGGCTTGCGCTGCTGTTGCGGCCTCATTATTAATTAAGGCGGGAAAATCCGAAGAACTGGCAGCGCGTTTTATCGATCCAATGGAACTGGCTGACAAAGCCGCTGACCTGGCAGGCTTGGCCTGGCTTTACAAGGGGAATGAATATGGCCGCGTCTGACGAAAAAGAAGCCGAAACACCCAAGAAGGATTGGGAGCCGGATAGGGATATAGTGTATCACTATTCCAGGGAGCACAGGCTTAGCAAGGCTTCCCAGACGGTGAGGGAATTTAATAACGATACCAGTCGGCCCAG
>JAIRUO010000166.1 GCA_031254385.1 Treponema sp.
ACAGGATTTCCGGTTTCTGGGTTTTTGAAACTAAAACGGAGGCTGACCACATTATTTGCCAGTTCCATTTTTTTTAAGATTCCGGTCTTTGTGTTGGCTACGATTTTTGCTCCCCCAAAAGAAGCTGAATAAACCACACAGGGCCAGAAATCCCCTACGCATTTTACAAATATCTGGTTGGTTATTAGACCCGTTACCTGGATTATTTCCTTTGTAAAGGTTACGTCTATGGCCTTAAACCGTTCGTAAAGGGTAGCTATTTTTTGACTTGTTACAAGAGCCATCTATATTAAATATACGTTGCTCTTCCTATTCCGTCAATGACTTGTAGGCAGAGTAAATGCATTTACCCTGCGCCTTGACAGCTTATTCAAAAGCAACAGGCTTGCCGCTCTTGGCAGACTTGAAAATGGCTTCCATGAGCTTCATGTTCCGCATTACCGAATCCAGCGTAATTTTAAGGGGTTCCCTTCCTTCTATTGAGGCTATTACATTCTTGTAGAAATCCCTAATATCCGCTTTTACTTGAGGCAGGGCTTCTTCTTTGATAGTATCATTTGTCCGGGGGGCCATGGTTTTGGTGAGCCCTGCGGCAGTCCTGATGGGAATAGCGTCATTCTTGTTCCAGTCCGTTACCCGGACTATTTTGCCATTTGTTGCTGTAAAATCATTGATAATGGCGGTACCGTCCCGACCCTGGACATACCAGCGAGGCAGATTGATAAAGTTGCTGGTACCTACTTCCGCAAGGTATACAAGGCCATTTTCAAAGGTCAATTCGGCAAAGAAACCATCGTCAACAAGTTCATTGGTAACATGGGTTAGAGTCGCGTAAACTTTTTTTACTTTTTCGGGAATCATTTGAAGGGCCTGGTCAAGGATGTGTACCCCCCAGTCCAGAACCATGCCGCCGCCGTTCTCTGGGTTTGAGCGCCAACCTTCGGGAATGCCCCTTGAGCCGTGAACCCTTGATTCAATGCGGAAGATTTCCCCCAAGAGTTTTTTGTCGTAAATTTTCTTTATTGTAAGAAAATCTTCGTCCCATCTTCGGTTTTGGTGAACGGCAAAAACTTTGTCCGTCTTTATGGAAGCGTCTATCATCTGCAGTAATTCTCTGGAATTAAGGGCCACCGGTTTTTCACAAACTACGTGCTTCCCTGCTTCCAGGGCTTTTATAACAATGGGTTTATGAAGATCATTGGGAGTTGCTACCAGGACTATGTGGATTTCTGGGTCCCCCAGAAGCTCCTTCATGGATTTATAAGGAATTAGTCCTTTTTCCATAGCGAATTTCTGCCGGGCTTCGGAAATATCAAAGGAGCCTTTTATTTTTAGGTTTTTGAATCCGCCGCTTTCATAGTTTTTGCCCCACCAGCCTCCCTCATTAATAAGCTCCCTGTGCCAGTTGCCCATGCCGCCAAGACCGATGATTGCCATGTTATAGTGTTTCATTACTGTGCCCCTTCATAAACTAGCGCCACATTTCTCTGAAAGGAAAATTCATACAACCTTTCCAGAATACTGTTGATTTTCTGCCCGTATTGTAGATCAACAGCCCAAGTTCCTGCAAGACCACCAATTTTAGGTGCCGATCCTAGTCTAACTAAATTATACCTGGGGTCTACCAGGTCTTGGTTTAAGGGTTCTTCAGTGGCATAGGCTTTTAGATGCTGTATATGGGCCCTTACCCCGGTTCTGGGGTCGGGAAACCATTCGCCCCTCTGGGACTGGCCTAATGCTCCAAGACCGCAGAAGTTATTCATTTCCCTTAAAACAAGGCCGCCAAACCGCAAAAAGCCTGTTTCAAGACACATTTGGGCAAATGCGACGTCATGGTTGACGCCCTCTATCGCGGCTTCTTCAGCATATAAATTAGATAATTCTATAGAAAAATAGTACATCTCAGGGTGGTAAAAAGAGAGGAATTCAGAAAGTATCTCCGCGTCAATAAGCCCTTGCCCCAGTATATTTTCAGGTATGGAGGGTCTTTGCGGCAATTCAGTAAATGGCAATGCTAATACTTCAGTAGGCGTTTGTTCCGGGACGACCAGTTCTTGAGCAAGCTGTTCAGGGGTAGTTTGTTCCTGGACAATTTGCTGCGTATCTTCTGGTACGGGTAATGCAGCTTCCACAGGCGCAGGCTGCTGTTCCTGGGCATGTGACTGCTCATTTTCTGGTGGCAATGACTGTATCTGTGTAATATGCGGCGCGTCTTCGGTAATATAGTGCGGCTCTTCGAATGTCGAAAAATCCTCTGCATCGATAACAAATTCAGCATCGGGGGGAGAGAACACCGATTCCTCGCTTGCTGCCGCGAATTCAGCCTCTGGCACTGGAATTATATCTTCTTCAAGCTTCATCGCGGAATTATTTGCGCATGCTCCTATTAACAAGATCAGCGGAATTAAGAGGAAATTTTTCTTCATCCTTTCGTTTATCGGCATTTTTCTGTAAAGACAAGCAATATACATCTTAAAGCCGTATATATGGTGATGGAATACCTTGATTTTACCAATGCGGATATGAAAGAGCTTCCCAAATCTGAACGGCCAAGGGAACGGCTGGTCCAGTTGGGGCCTAGAGATTTATCGGATCAGGAGCTTTTGGCAATAATCCTTAATTCCGGCATAAAAGGGAAGAATGTCAATGTTCTTGCGGCGGAGCTTCTGGATTTGCTGGAAGAAAAGAAAAATAATCCCACCCTCCAGGAGCTTGCCAGGCTGGAGGGCTTGGGGATGTCCAAGGCCTGTATGGTAATGGCAATGCTGGAATTGGGCAGGCGCACCTGGGATCTGGCAAAGGTCAAGATTAGGACTCCCCAGGACATTTTCGAGGTTGTGCGGCATTACGCTAATCGAAAGCAGGAGAGGTTTATTTCAATTTCTCTAAACGGGGCTCATGAAGTAATGGCTGTAAGGGTTGTTACCGTGGGCCTGGTAAACCGCACCATGGTTCATCCCAGGGAGGTTTTTGCGGAGCCTTTATCAGACCACTGCTGCGCGGTCTGCGTATGCCACAACCATCCCAGCGGCGAGCTTGAACCGTCCCCAGAAGATGACAGCGTTACGCTCAAACTAGAAACGGCCGCAGACGTTTTAGGCATACGTTTTCTTGACCACCTGATTTTTTCTGAAAAGTCTTTTTTCAGTTATCGTAAGGAGAACAAATTAAGGGGCTCAGAAAAATCTGAATGGTTTCAGGTTTAGAAATCCCTATAATAACTCCTTGTACTTCCACACAAAAATCTTCTTCATGATCGTAGCCAAGGTCATATACGCAATGATGGTGCCGACCAGCCACAGGTAGTAAACAGGCGGCAGATGGGTCATATCCAACTGTTTCCCTAGCCATGTATAGGGGATGATCGTTCCTGCGGCAATCCCTAAAGTGGTAAGCAGGGCAAGCTGACCAGAGGCGCGGCTTTGGAGGAAAGGAATCTTCGGCGTGCGGATCATGTGAATGACTAAAGTCTGCGACCAGAGGGATTCTACAAACCAGCCCGTATGGAAAAGAGCTATAAACAACACTTGCCCTTCGGGGTTTAAAGTGGCATAAGCGCCTCCGGCAACGAGGGGGCAGATGTAGAAGAACATCAAAATATATGTCGTTATGTCAAACACCGAACTTGTTGGCCCTATCCACAGCATAAAGCGGCTTATGCTTGTAGCATCCCATTTTCTTGGCTTTTTAAGGAAGTCAAGGTCTACATTGTCCCAGGGAATGGCAATACAGGAAATGTCATAGATTAAATTAAGCACTAGAATCTGTATGGGCATCATGGGAAGGAAGGGCAGGAAGGCCGAGGCAGCCAGCACCGAGAACATATTGCCAAAGTTGGAGCTTGCCGTCATCTTAATGTACTTGATCGTGTTGGCGTAGGTTTTCCTGCCTTCGATAACGCCTTCTTCCAGCACCATCAGGTCTTTTTCCAAAAGAATGATGTTTGCCGATTCCTTGGCAATGTCCACGGCAGTATCCACCGATATGCCGACATCTGCCGCCTTCATTGCCGCTGCATCGTTGATGCCGTCCCCCATAAAGCCTAC
>JAIRUO010000171.1 GCA_031254385.1 Treponema sp.
AAAAACGCCAGCCCAGTTCATTCCAGTCGCAGACAGGATGTTAGGATTGACAAACATAATGTACGCCATGGTAAAAAAGGTCGTCAAACCCGCAAGTATCTCTGTGCGGATATTTGATCCTTTTTCCTTAATCCCAAAAAATTTGTCCATAAAGACCTCCTTATAAACCTCTAGTTAAGTATAGCAGGAACCGGATAAAACAGCAAGCGACCGTAAAATCATCAGTATTGATCATCTAAAACTTATAGATTTTTAGCCACATCCCCTGTGCCAAGGGGCTTTTCTTACTTAACAGAAAATAGTATAATTTATATAAAGGAGTTCTTGTGGCCAAAGAAGAAGCAATAGAAGTTGAAGGAGTTGTACGTGAAGCCCTGCCCAATACTATGTTCCGGGTGGAACTGGACAATCAGGCCGGGCACCTCATTTTAGCCCATCTTTCCGGAAAAATGCGCAAGCACTACATCAGGATAGTTCCAGGCGACCGTGTACGGATCGCCCTGTCCCCCTATGATCTTAGCCGGGGCAGGATAATTTACCGCGAACGGTAATAACTAAATACTAATTACTTTAATAGTACCCAAGTCGCCCCGCTTCCCCCCATGGATGTGCTATGTCCGCTTTGTCCGGCAATAGGGCAGCGCTCGATAAATTTTCCGGTTAAGACCTTGAGCACTCCGTCAATTTCGGAGTGGTTTCCTTTGCCATGGATAATCAGGACTTTTTCATGGCCCAGGAACTTGCCCTTCTTGAAAAAATCATCCAGGGCTTCCCAGGCTTCGTCTTGGGAAAGGCCGTGAAGATCGATTACGTCATCAGGCTTTTTTTGGAGCAACCTGCGGCGTTCCAGAGCCCTGGTCTCTAAAAGAGCCCTGTCCGGACGAGGGGCTTCGCTTCGGCTTTTTTCAAGTGCGCTGTTTTGAGAGACCAGGACTCCGTCAGTTCTCCTGTCCCATTCATTGAGTATATCCTCGAAATTCATTCCATTTCCTTTTAATAAGGTATTACAGATTCCGCCGGAACCCAACCCGATCTTCCGTCAGAGGACTCAACATGAATCCATGCCCCTGGAGAAGACCTGATCGTAACCGCCTGGCCTTCATCAAAATGAAAAATAACAGCCCCTTCTGAATCCGGAATCCTGTATACTGGAGTGCTTATCAAAATTGCGGAACCGCCCGATTCCAGTCTTTTTTCTGATGAAGAATCTTGGGATATTGCCAGTACGGTTATAGAATCGGTATCCCTTAAATATCCGGCCACGACTATCAGAAGAAAAAGTATACACGCCCCTCCCAGAACTATCCTTATTATATGACTATAACCTTTAAGTTTCCTGGAAGTTACTTGAAACGCGATTACCGCAAGGATCGCTGCAATAATAAGAAGAAACAGAGGGTTTTTCACAAGACTCCGCGTTTCATCTGTTGAAAAATTCAGCCCCAGTTCTTCCTCCATATTCCGGCGCAGGGGAACGAGGGAAGCGCCGTAAATTTTGTCGCGCTCATTTCTGCGGATAAGAGCCAAAGCCCTGGCGTATTGGCCGCTTTCCCAAAGAAGGGTGGCCTGTGTCATAATGCCTTCATACTCCCTTTGGAACGGGCGTAAAACTGTTTTTTCATTTTGAGGAAAAAAAGGCGCGTTATTATCCAGGGCGTTTTCTTCGTCTATAGAAGACTCAGGTGATAGGAAGTAGCTTTGACCAGAATGAAGCTCCGGCCTTATTGAACCGGCTTCCACAACGGATACAGCTATGCGGGGAATCTCAAGCCTTTCGCCCTCATGCTGGACAATTAGGGTATTCAAAGTAAAGTTACCCTTTTCCAGCGGAATTATCCTGACAGGGTAACGGATAAGCCTGTCCGCTCCCGGCCCAAGAAAAGGCAATTCTTCCAGAATGCTGTTTTCCGGGATTCTGCCTCTAAATAAATTACTTGGCACAGGTTTGGCGGTATCCCAATTGGATAATAGCAGGGTCAATTCAATTGCGACTCCGGCGGTCATGACAGAGGGAATCCTTTCCCATCTTAATGAAGGGCTCACCTGTCTTTGGGGCTGAGAAGCAGCGAGAACTTGCACAGCGATTGGGGCGGTATTGTTTTGCCTAGCTCCGGCGGAAATCTGAAAAGACCCAAGAGTAAAATCGCCTGCCGCCATTACGCTAAACAAATATTCGACGGCTGTCCAGCGGTTGCTCTCTTCTAGGTCACTGTCCGTATCTTCAGTTGCACCGGGGCCGTACAGGCGGACACTGGTGCGAACCCGTTCCAGATAAAAGCCTTGCGGATAATAGGGAGGCCGAACAGAAACATCCTGGCTTTCGGGGTAATCAACTAAAAAAGTAACGGTCCAGGTACTGCCGGATACGGGACTGGCAGGTGTTACTTGAATGACAACATTGAGCCTTTCTACCCCCTCCTGTGCGTATAAATTAAAAACGCAAAAGAAAAACAGGAACATTACGCTAACAATATTTTTTGCAAGCATTGTTTTTAATAGTCCAAAGAATCTGAGCCAGAATCCCCGGCCCATTCGCTTTTCCATTGTTCCTGCTCCTTAAGGCGGAGATATTCGAATAACGTAGAGCTTGCTTCACTAACAGTTACAGAACTGGTTGTCGTCTGCCCCGAAGAAGAAGCCGCTTCACTCTTGTCTGACTGGTTATACGACAGGGCCAGAAGGCTTAGTTCCAGATTTCGTTTGGCATCCAGCCGACTGCCGTCAATTTCCAGGGCATTGCGGAAATACTCCACAGCCGCAGAATAGTCCCCCTCTTCAAAATATATGATACCAGTATTAAGCTGCAAGCGGTAGTGCAATTCGCGGTGTTCCTTAGAATTTATAATTGTTTCTTCAGCTAATTCGTACCTGGAAAGAGCTGCGTTATTTTCTTCCATTGCGGAATAACAGAGACCCAGGCCGTATTCGGCATAAGGGGCCACATCATCATAATCCAGAGCCTTTAGATACGAAGTAATAGCTTCGTTATACCTCTGTCGGGAATGATAAAAATTCCCTTCCATAACCAGCAACTTACCTTGTACACCGGAACAGGATGAAATCATCAAAGAAAAAACGCATATCAGTCCAAGTAGTACCGCTTGTATCAGGGGAGTACGTTTCCTTCTAAAACCCATGAACCGTGAAACGCCAAAACTTACAAGGGCAAGTAAAACAAATAAAGGCCATTGGGGTATTGCTTCCCTGCGGAAGCCCGCTGCAGTCATTTCTGAAATAGACTCATAAAAATCCGCCATTAAAGGCGCGGCATCGTTTCGGCTTCCGTCAATATAAACGCCGCCGGTTTTGTTTGCAGCATTTTTTAGCGCATCAGGTTTCAACACGCTAATGACAGGAGCGCCGTCTCCATCCAGAAGCACACCACTGGGATTTTCCTGGCTTATGACCGCCGGAACCGTTGCACCCTGCTCCGACCCCAACGCAATCGCGGAAACGGTAATGTCGTTGTTACGCGCTCTGTTTACCGCTACGTCAAGGTTTCCTGTTAGGGTTTCACCGTCAGATAAAAGAACAATGCCAAGCCTTCTACTCAGGTTGTCCTTGAAACCTCCTGCCGCGGCATCCAGCAGGGATTCGAGGTTAGTGCCCGTACCAGTAAAAAAAGAAGCGCCCAGGCTGTCTATAAAATTCAATATGGCCTCGGTGTCGAATGTAAGAGGAACCATCAGCACTCCCCTTCCCTTTCCGGCTGCGATGCCTATGCGAATGTCACCCAGACGAAGGGCAATACCCTCGGCAATGGCCTTAGCGCGTTCCAGCCGCGAACTGTCTTCGTTCTGTCCCGGCAAAGGCGGACAATCACGCGCTTCCATGCTACGCGAAACGTCAAAGGCCAGGATCAAATCCAGGCCACGGCGCTGATCCGCAATCAGCCTGATTCCCCAGCGAGGCCCTGCCAGGCTAAAAACCAGCAGGACGAAAAAAAGCATAAAAAAGACATCGGAGAGCCTTATACGCAAAAGAAGTTTTTTCTTAAGCAATTCCCGGTCTGCCGCTACCGATGACCCGGTAATAAAATCCACACCAAGCCTACGTTTTTTTTCCATGGCAACCAATATTAAAACAAGGGGAATCAAGAAAAACAGAAGGTAAAGATATTGGGGCGTATCAAAACTCATAGGAAGGCCCCCAGCAGATTAATGCGTATAACGCGAGCTATCAAAATAAAAAAGAACGCGACAATAATGAAGAAGCCGTGGAAAGCTTCTTTCCGCTGAATTACCCCGGTACGGCGCACTGTCATTTCCTCCTGATCGATCTGGGCAAAGGCAGATGTAAAAATGTTTGCTGAAATCGCTGGAATCCATGTTCCGCCTGCTTTAAGCGCAATATTCCGTAACGCCTCCGTATCGTAACGGGAGTCATAGACTCCGGTTCTCCTCATGCGCGTAACGGGATCAGTATAATCTATGGGAACTTCTCCACCTGAACCTACGCCTATTACCCAAAGAGAAACACCCATGCTGCCCAAGACAGCGGCTGCGGTTTCTGGAAGTATCGCGCCTGCGTTGTTTTCACCGTCTGTGATAAGAACAACAACCCGACGTGGAGCCGTAGACCGTGCGACATGCAGCGCAGCGATGCCTAGCCCCATACCCAGGGCGGTAGCGTCACCCAATTCACCAAGAACCAGCTCGTCCAGGCGCAGGAAAAAGGTCTCCCTGTCCGTGGTCGGAGGAACCAGCAGGGCCGCATCCTCACCCACTGCCGCCAGGCCAAGCGCATCGGACGGACGTGCAAGGGCAAATTCCTTGACTAGTTCCCTAGATACGTCAAAGCGGCTGCGGCCGTTCATGTCCAGCGCCGCCATACTTGGGCTCACGTCAACCACGAAAAAAATATCAGCGCCGCGCTGGGTCAAAAGGGTTTCTGTATAGGAGAAGTGCGGCCCCGCAGCGGCTACAATAAGCAGAGCAGCACCTATTATTTCCATTGCCTGTAGGATTTTGACACCAAAGTTTAAGTTTACCGGCGCTTTAAAAGAAGCGCCTCCGGGTGGCCCCAAAGGCAGGATCAAGGTAAAAATAGATCTAAAATATCGGGGAAAAATAATAACAAGAATGATGAATAAGCCCAGGACAAGCAAAAAGGGCCTGTCAAACGCCGCGCTCATGTTTTTCTCCACTTGTAATGTTTGTGATAAATGTTCCAAGCTCATCTAGAATGGCAAGAACATCATTACGCGCCATACCGATTCCGCTAAAACGAAGCCTGTCCCATCTGCTGAATAAAGTACTAAGGCCGCTACTGCTTACTGCCACACGCTCCAGAGAAATAGTATTGAATTCTGTTGGACTTAGAACGCGGCAGTCAATGCCGGTCATAAATGTCAAAAATTCCCTAAACTCTCCTGCAAGAAACGAAAACAGTTCTCTTGCGACATCGTTATCGTTGTTTTCAGAGCCGTCAAATATTTTTTTAAGTTGCGTCGTAGTGTATTCAATAGAAGCAAGCAGCTTCCGCCGCCTCCGCTTGATCCGTAAGGGCTCAAGAAATTTATGCGCAAATATAAATCCTGCGATCCCAAGAATAAGAACCAGCAGTATGAGCCCTAGCGTGCCGTAAACCAAAAGACCTGTTCCCGGAAAAGCGAGAGGAAGCGCGGGCAGGGATATTGCCGTTTGATCAGGTGTGAGTATGGAAGCGATATTAATTTCAAGGCCGCCCAGGAACAAAGTCTCGTTTCCAGGAGCTTCCAATGCAAGGGGAGGCAAAACAAAAACACCGGGAGCATAAGAAACAAAATCCACTATAAAGCGTATATTGTTGTTCCGTTTCTCCAGCTCCATTCTGGTAATAACAAGGTTTTGTATTTTTGGGAATTCGCTTGCGGCATCTTTTACAAACGCTTCCGCCTGCGCAAAAGCAGGCCCTAGCTCTGCAATAAGGCGGCCTTTGTCGCCCACGTAAACAGTATGCGGCGAAAGGTAGCGAGTGTCTGGATAGAGAATTTCTTCCGCATGAATTAATGAAGCGCAGAATAACAGCGCGAGGAAAAGTTGTCTCATTATGCCTGGCCCCTTTCCCAGTTTCTTCTGAAAAAACCAGCGATCGCGGCGGATGCGTCATCCACGGTGGAAAGGTTTAGACAGGCGGCCCCTGAGCGTCGGCAGATAGCCTCCCAAAGCTGTTGTCGGTTTTCGTGCCAGTTTGTCCAGGCTGACCGGAAACCGGTAAACGCAGGGGAATGTACCGTCATTCCTGTTTCTGGATCTTCAAGGGTAAAAAAACCATCCAGGGGGATTTCCTTTTCTACAGGGCCGCAGATCCTTATAGCCATTACGTCATGCTGCCGGGAAATATCAGCCATTTCATGTTCCCAGTTAAGGGAAAGAAAATCAGAAATAATGATGACAAGGCTCCTGCGCTTTAGCAAACGGCCCGCCCCTGCCAGGGCCGCGCCAAGGCCAGTGCCCTTTTCCAAGGGCCGATTTTCCAAAGCCGCGCTGACAAAGGCCATCGCATGAGACCTCCCCTTGCGCGGAGGAAAAATCCTGCGTATCTCTTTGTCAAAGAAAATCGCAGAAAGGCGCTGCCCCGACTGCTCTGCGGAAAAAGCGACAAGGGCAGCGGCAAGCACCCCCTGTTCATAATGGTTCAGTTCCGAACCGCCGCTCGTGTGCATAGAGGCCGAGGTATCCAGAATTATGCAAACCGTCATCTCTCTTTCTTCGCGGTACATTTTTACATAAGGGATACCAAAACGTGCACTGACATTCCAGTCAATGGAACGCGCATCATCCTCGGCCTCGTAGCGTCTTACTTCGTCAAATTCTATACCCTGGCCCTTAAACACGGAACGGTAACTCCCGGATAGAAGATCAGTCGCAAGGCCGCGGGCCAAAAGGGGGAAAGGTGCAATCTTAGCGAGTAACTCCGCACGATCCATTTTTTATCCGTATCAGGGCATGGGAAGTAGCGAGAGTATGCGCGAAATAATTGAATCCGCGTCCATGCCGTCCGCTTCTGCTTCGTAGGACAGCACCAGCCTATGCCGCATAACCGGAAAGGCTGCGGCTTTTATATCCTCCGGCATAACATAAGAACGACCGTCAAACAGAGCCCTGACTTTCGAATAACGGCAGAGCGCAAGCGAAGACCTGGGCGAAACGCCAAAGGCAATGTAGCGGTAAATCCCGTCCTTGGCTGCGTTATCCCTGGCCCCAAAAGCCGTTGCGCCGGCCTGGGTTTTTCCCTGCTGCTTCGGAGGCCGCGTAGCAGAACTGACAGAAACAATATATTGCATAATGCGCGGATCAATAAAAACCGTATCTGCAGCACTGCGCAGCATATTAAGGCTTGAAATATCCAGCACCTGCCTAAGCGGCTCCTCAACCGTTGTCATTCCTGAACTAAAAGGCGCGGCCAGATCGAGTATACGCAATTCTTCTTCGGCTGCCGGATATTTTACCAGGAGCTTGAGGAAAAAGCGGTCTAGCTCCGCTTCCGGCAGGGCATAAGTGCCTTCATGCTCAATAGGGTTCTGCGTTGCAAGGACAAAAAAAGGATTCGGCAGCTGGTATGATTTTTCTCCAATGGTAACCTGGCGTTCTTCCATGGCCTCAAGAAGCGCGGACTGTACCTTTGCAGGAGATCGGTTGATCTCGTCCGCAAGAATTACATTGGCAAATACCGGCCCCCGGCGCACGGAAAAAGTCCCGGTTGCCTGATCCCAAACCAGGGTGCCGGTCAAATCGCCGGGAAGCAGATCAGGCGTAAACTGTATGCGCTTAAAATGCAGGCCGGTAATTTCCGCAAGGGCCTTGACCGCCCTGGTTTTCGCCAGCCCAGGTACCCCTTCCAGGAGTATATGCCCACCGGCAATAAGCACGGTCAACAGCCCGTCTATCATTTCATCCTGACCAATTATACGTTTAGCCAGTTCCGTGCGGGCCTCTCTTAACAGATCACGGGCCTGGGCAATCAGAGGCGACAAGCCAGTTTCTCTGTTAAATGTATTTTTATCTTCGTCCATGCTTCGATTCTAACCGTTGCCAAAGGTTTTTGGAAGATGACAAGGCAGTTAGCCATTGGTTTTATAGACTGCATACTGGTGTTTTATTCTAAACTAATGGCTCAGGCCGCGAACAACTGCTCTTCAGCTTGTAATAGTTCCCGGAATCTGACGCATCGTGGAAACCGTGCATGACTTCAAGCACATGGTAGGCCAGTTCGCCCGAGGCCCGGTGGGGCCTCTCATCTAAAATGGCTTCTGCCATATCAGTAAGCCCAAGACCGCGGCTGTTTGTCGGATAATTTTTGAGCAGGGGAATTTCCGACCAGTTTTCTTCCCTATAGCGTTTAACGAAAATAGGCCCGCCAAAGGTATTGGGATCAGGAACCCTCATCGTACCTTCGCTGCCGTAGATTTCTATACAGGGCAGAGTATGTGAATATACGTCAAAGCTGGTGATTATGGTTCCCACCGCGCCACTGGCAAAGTCCATGACCCCGGCTATATGTGTGGGAATATCCACGTTTATAACCGTGCCATTCAAAGGCTCGCTGGTAATAGTACGGGTCTCAAAACTCTTTTTTGCTGAACCGGAAACCCTGGCAACAGGCCCCAAAAGATTGACCAGCGCCGTCAAATAATAAGGGCCCATATCAAACATAGGGCCACCCGCGTTCTTATAATAAAACTCAGGCCCCGGATGCCAATGCTCGTGGCCATGGCACACCATAAAAGCCGTGACGGCAACGGGCTTACCTATCCAGCCATCGTCCAGCAGCTTGCGGCAGGTCTGTATCCCCGCGCCCAAAAAAGTATCAGGCGCATTGCCCACACGCAGTTTCTTATCCGCCGCAATCTTCATAACTTCCTGGGCCTCTTCCCTTTTGGCGCAAAGCGGTTTTTCGCCATAGATATGTTTCCCCGCCTTTACCGCAGAAAGCGCCACCCCATAATGGTTATAAGGCTCTGTAATATTAAGCACAATATCCACATCAGGACTATTGATAAGGTCATCGGTCTTCTTGATATAGGGTATCTTATATTGAGCGCTGGCCTTTTCCGCCCGCTCCGGTATCAGATCTGTCAAAGCCGTAACCTTGACCCGTTTGCCGAACATCCCTGTCAGGTTAGTAAAATAAATGCCGCTAATATTCCCGCAGCCCACCACACCGATACGTTGTACGCTCATCTTTTGCCTCCTTCTTTAACTCACCTTACTCAAAAAAAACCACGGATTGCACGGATTAAAGAAGGATTTACACGGATTGGAGAGAAACAAATCCCCTTATTCCTTATCCGTGTTAATCCGTAAAAATCCGCGTAATC
>JAIRUO010000266.1 GCA_031254385.1 Treponema sp.
ATACTCTCCATGATATAGTTCTCTCGGCCCGAAGGCCGAGCGATTTTCCTTGGCTTTTGGTGATACCCGGCACTGCCGGATATCCATGGACCCTCTCGTACGCTTGCTTGCCGCTCCCGGGCCCTTTTTACGGTAACCCGGAAGCCGCTGCTGACTTGCCCGGCCTCCGCCTTGCGGCTGCCGGGTCTTTGCTACTTCTCCCCTTCCCTGATGCCCGTCCTTCCGGGGGCATTTTTGCCAAATAACGCGGGCCATCGGCCCTTCCGCGCAGGCGGCCTTGCCGGCAGTGCCGGGGAGCTTTGTGCGCGTTTTTCGACCCTACAGCATAAACATATGCCTTGTCAAGCCCTTTTTCATTTTTTTTTACTTTTTTTTACTTTTTTTTATTTTTTTTTAGAAATATTTTCCAGTCAACGGAAAATCCGGTGTCAGAAATCTTTTTGAAGAATTAACCACGGATTGCACGGATTTTAACGGATTGCACGGATTGAAGAGATAATAAATTTTCTTATCCTTCCCTTATCCGTGTTAATCCGTGCTAATCCAAGCTGACCGAAGGTCAGCAGTAATCCGTGGTTTAAATGGCGATCCTGCCTTAAAAAGGTAGCTGATACCTACTGTTTTTTCTTGCTTTGGAGCTCGGCGTCCTTTTTTTCAATGGATTCCCGGACTAAGGCAATTTCAGTAAGGATGCCTTTGAAGGGCGAATCATCGGCAGAGAGAGTCTTCATGTTCTGATCAGCAAAGACTTGATATGCTTCGCTTCCCAGCCGGTTGATAAGCTTTTGCGCCTGCGTTTCAAGTTGCTTGATTTCGATCATTAAAACGCCCCTTTCGCCCAGTTCCTGGGCTTTTCCACCGGCCTTGACCGCAAAATCTTTAGAGGCAGCTACTCCCTGATCCAGCAATCCTTTCATTCTTTCTGTAAATGTCATGATAACCTCTCTTTAGTGCGGACGTATGTCCGCATGATTAAATCGAACATGAAACGCAGTTTCATGATTTACCTCACTTCCGTCTTATTCCCAGTATGGTTAAATCATCATACTGCTCGTCTTCCAATAGATGAGTATAATATATATACGCATCATTTCCAGGGACTTCCCGCGTAAAAGAACAATACGTACGGTACTGGAGAAAATGTTCTTTTAAAAAAACATCTACTTTTTTGTCAACCAAAACCCGGTTATCTTCTGTGGCTTTGGGACTTTTGTAGCAACGGAACATTTTTTCCACCGAAACCATAGCCATTATAACCTCATCTATGCTGCCTTCGCAATTGGTAAAATCAAAGCTTAAATCTGCCTCTCCTTCGGGGTTATGCCATTTATGAAGGGTATAGACTTCCTTGTTCATTACCGCTTTGACTATAGTCTCTACCCTGTCAGGGCCCATTTCTTCGTCTTCCTGCCCTGAAACATGGTTTTCGTGAGGGCTGTTTGCCGGTCCTTCCTGACAGCTTATTTCGGCAAAATCCTGATCCCTGAATTTACGTTTAGCTTCTTCAATGCCGTCCGTGTATAACAGCAAAATATCGCCGTGATCGATGGTTAGCGTTTCAACCTTGTAGCCGCCTTTGGCCTCTACCAGAAAATTAGGCAGAACGCCCGTAGCCGGGGTTTCGGGCAACGTGATGGTTTTCATTCTTTTTTCTGAAGCGTCAATTGTATGTACTATATTGTCTCCGGCATTGCAGAAACGGATGAGCCCGGTTACCGAGTCAAAGAGGCAAAGGGTAAAGGCGGCGAATCTTCCCTTAAAGTTCAGGGTTTCTATAAAGTCATTTATCTGGTAAACCACATCCTCAATGTGCATGCCTTTTTCCGTAGGTTTCCATTGCTTAAAGTAATTAAGGAACATGGTGGCCACCTGGATCATGATGAGGGCAGCAGGGATTCCCTTTCCGGCAACGTCGCATTTAATGATGGCGAAATACCGACCGTCCAGATCCTTATAATCAAAATAGTCCCCGGATACGCCCTTGGCTCCTTCGTAATAACCAAAGAAATCTGCGTTTTTTGTATCCTTGTACCCGGAGCTAAGTTTATCGCCATTCGTGTCCAAATCCAGAGGAATGAACTTCTTCTGTATTTCCTTTCCAATGGAAAGATCCGAGGCTGCTGCTGCGGCTTTAACCAGGCCCTGGGTCATTTCATTAATGGTAGCTCCGAGCGTGGCAATTTCATCTTTTGATTTAATTGAAATTTCGACGCCTTCCAAATCGGCCTTGTCTTCTGTGTCCCTGATCTGTTCTACATGGCTTACCAGGCGCATTATCGGGCTTATGATGAGGGTGGAAAGAACAAGCGCACCCACGGTTCCGATTATCATGGCGGCCAGGGCAACCAAGAGTATGATACGGAGTATACCCTGTTGCGCCAGGTTCATTTCATCTATAATCGAACTTATGGATACTTCCAGGCGTATTATGCCCCTAACATAATAATCTTCTGAGCCCTGGCGGTACATGACAGGCTTAAAGAAAATATATTCCTGATTTTGGCCGGGGTTTAGATTGCCAATAGAGAATTCTGGCTCTGATCCGATAACGCTCGCAATTTCTGAGAGTATTCCGTTAAGCCTGGTTTCCAGCGCGGTAATGGTTATTTGAATTTGCTCCAGGCGCTGGGCATCTGCCTCTGTATTGGTCCTGATGGCCTGTTCGGCAAGCTCACGAGCTTCCTGGTTTAGGCTGACTATGGTTTCAGAAAGGTTGCTGGCCTGTAGCCTGGCTTGTGCGTTTAGTTCATTGGCAAAATCATTCAGCCTTAAGTCAAGGACATCGGTAATCCGGGAAATGCCCGGCTGGAATTCCCTGGTATCAATCTTTCGCAGAATATCAGTATCATTGGTGGCCCAGACCTGATCGTCAAAGACGGTAGTCTCCGGATTGTAGCCGGTAATGGTTACATATCTGGCTTCGGGTATGGAAAGCATCTGGGCAGGAAGAAAACCTAATTCCAGAATATTTCTTTGGGGAAGGAAGGCACGGACATTGGCAGCCAGGCCCTCCAGCAATACCGTTGATCGATCCCATAATCCGCGAAGCAAGGTTTCCCTCTGGGTATTTGTCATCATGAGGTATAAGGGCAGGGAAACCATTATTACCACAACCAGAACCAGGACTGCGGTAAATGACGCAAGCTTAAGGCGTAGACCCATACCCCGCCGTTTTATTCTTGTTATGTGCTTTTTCTTTTCTATTGGCATAAAATCTCCTGTAATAAGGACGGCTGCATCATGCTTCATGGCCGCAGTTTCTGAAATAACGCTGCCAATTCCCCGCAGGGAAACCAGAAGCCCAAGTATGCAGAAGGCAGATATTGCTATTATGACAAGATAACCAGTATCAAAAACGAAACGCCTGCTCTCCTTGAGCATCCAGGAAGGACCCCATTCGGCGTAATAATTGCCAAATTTTACGGTTGCCGTTTCACCGACAGAAACCAATTCGGTGCCTGTATAGATGCCACGGACAGGATGCTCCAAAATAATACGATAATAGCCTTCATCAATATCCTCTACCAAAAGGCCGTCAATTTCCCTGTCGGATAGTACAGTGTAATTATTGTAAAGTAGTTCGAATTCTCTGATCCAGGGAGTTCCACCGGCTTTTTCCAGAATGATGCGGCTTATATTTCCGTTTTCTGCAAAACCCCGTCCGTAAATTTTTATCCGCAAAATGCCCTGCTCGTCCTGAATAGCGTCTACCCAAGTAATATACGTTTGGGGAATGTATTTATTAGTACGAAGATAGTAAACGGAGATATGCCCTATATTGCCTGCTTCGTCTACGGCCTGAACTGCAAAGCCCCAAACTCCGTCATCCTGATTGTTATACGAAACCGATGTAGCTGCCCTAATTCCCGTTACGCCAATACTCAAGGTCGGGAATGCGTGTTCCGCTGCTGCTTGAAATTCCTCATCGTTCATGCCTTCAAAAGGATAGGCAGAACCCAAATACTCCAGGTTCCAGGCAAAACCGGCAAGGTCGGGTACAGGAGGCGTATACCACTCTAAAGAAAAAGTATTTGAAGTCATAAAAAAGCGAGGATCAAGGCTAGGCTGGACAATTACAGCGGCAGGAGGCGGAGTCGTATCCCGTATATATTCTATGCGGCTTGGCAAAGACCAATTGCCCGCAAAATCATTGGTAATGATCGTAAAGTACCAGATCCCCTCTTCTGTTGCCGCTAATTCAATATTGGTACTCGCGTAATCGCCCTGATTATAAACCCTAACCCTCTCCTCGGGAACGGCGTTTGGATCCTGGCTCCATGAATAAGAAAATCCCATAACGCCGGATGAGTCCTGGGGTATATTCCAGGATAATTGCACCCTGTCGCCACGGGTGCGTCGGCCCGGCACAAAATTTTGGGCAGTAATCCTGGGCGAAGCTACCGAAGTATCCGGGAAAAGAGCGTATATACGGGGATTATCATTGGACGAGAGCTGCCAGAAAATATATAAATCATCATCCTCTACGATTGGTCTTCCAAAAGAAGCGTCTCTTCCTGTTATTCCTGATAGGTCTCTGTTCTGCCACTCTATTCCGGATTGCTGGGCAAGAAAGACCCTGTTCTGGCCCCAGCGGTTGTCAAACCAGACAACATAAAGAGCCCCCTTAAAAGAAAAGGCTATGGGATTATTGCAGTAGGCTTCTACAGAATTTATGCGCTCTGCCTGTCCATTAAGATTGCCGTTTCTGTCCATGCGCACTGCGAATATCTGGGGAGAGCCTGTTCTAAAACGGCGCTCCCATACAAGAAAGAGGGAATTTCCCTGGGTAGAAAGATAGGGCCTCTGATTATCATAATAATCCGCTGTAACAGACTGTGCCGATGAGGTGGAAATATAA
The DNA here is from genome assembly GCA_031254385.1 of Treponema sp. The sequence goes on from JAIRUO010000266.1 coordinate 4,859, forward strand.
TTATCTGTAAAATTGGTAATACGCCGAGCAGCACTCCAGGTACTGCCTCCGTCATCTGATCTTTTTAAGAAAAGCTGAAATGCCGGAATAGTTTCTGAACTTCCGATAAAGGACTGGAATACAACATAATCCGAAGTACCCAGAGCAGTATGCGAAGGAAGGAAATTCAGATACATATCCGGCTCTGTTATAAAGGGCTGGAAAGGAGTCCAGTTTACCGCGTCGTCTGAACGCGCATAATAGACCGACCAGGATGATTCGATTCCCCGCGTTATAAAGAGAAGATAGCCTCCATCGGCTCTGACCGCAATACGAGGCGCTACAGAAGTTTCATCGCCGCTATTGATCCGGTAACTTTGAAAAGTGCAGCCTTCATCGCCTGATATGAGAATCTCGGTTTCGCCTGAAGAAGCCGCTGCTGCGATAATTATACGGCCACTGTTGTCTATGACCGCACTCAAGATGGCTGGTTCTGCCCCGGAAAATACATAAGGGCCGCCAATGATGCCGCGGTTTTCCCAGGGGGTTCCTGCTTTTTTTACTGCCAGGGATATGTAAATATTTCCGCTGCCTGCCCTTACCCCGCCTTGGGCTCCTGCCCAAGGCGAAGATTCCTGCCATAATAAAATGCCCATATCGCCGCTATAATACGAGACAGGAAAATTACCCTGCCCCGGAGAAAAAGGAGCTGGCTGTTCCCAATAAAGGGCTTCTTGCGCGGATAGCGGCAATGCAAAGAGGACAAACAACGCTAAATACAGAAGCCTCTTGGTTGTCATAGTGTCGCCTCTATCCTGGCCTGGAGATCCAGTATCTGGGTCGATCTGCGGTTATCTGGATTCTGAAGGAGTTCCTGTACGATTGACCAGGCGGTGTATCTGTTGCCCCGCTGGAATTCCATTACTGCCCGCTGATACTCGTCGTAAGACTTGCTGTCTATTACAATAAGGCTGGTACCAGTCATTAATATTTGCAGCCTGTCCTTTAGAATTGAAGCATCATTATTATCCGGGTTAAGGTTAATGGCTTCATTAAGCCAGGCAAGGGCAACTTCATACATGGAGCTGTTACGCGCATTAATGATGGGCTGGGCCTGGGTTGTCAGTGAAGCCGAGCGTGCCAGAGCCTGAGGATCAGGCGGAGGCGGCCTGTAACCCATATCAATTTCCGCCTGATCAAGTATGCGGCGTATGTTGGGATAACTTGGATTTATTTGCGCCAGGTTCTGCAAATCAGCAAATGATTCTACGGATCTGACATTTGGCCTTGTCCCGGCTACGGCAGTATTCAGCCTTTGCTGGAAAGAGGCGTTAAAGGCCGCTGGATCGGTAAATTGTTCCATTCGCAAATCCAAAAGCCTGGCTTCCTCGTTTAGAGGAAATATGAGCTCGACCTTTTGAGTCATAGCCCTGGCTTCATCAAATTTCCTTAAACCTTCGCTGCGCCGACCTGCATTTATCAGCCTGATCCCTTCATCATAATTAAGCTTTGCATCTGAAAGAAGCTGGCTCATTTCTGCATAAAGCGGGGCTGTTGCGGAAATTACCCTGCCTGAACTAAAGGA